>JBFFRO010000220.1:0-3665 GCA_041572995.1 Thiohalomonadaceae bacterium | reverse complement strand
GCGACTTGAGGTAGGTATAGGAAGCGGTGCCGGCACCGAAGTCATCCAGGGCGATGTTGCAACCACACTGCTTGAGGCGACGGGCGAAGGTGATCGCCTGTTCCAGGTTCTCTATGGCAGCGGTCTCGGTAATCTCGAAGTTGAGCTTGTAGGTGAGCGTGGGTCGCTCCTCCAGGCGCTCTATCAACCAGCTCATGAACGGCACATTGCCGATGGAACGGCCAGAGATGTTAACCGAAAGGCCGGCGATATGACCGAGACGTTCGTGGTTCTCATCCAGGAAGTCGAGCACCTTGGTGATCACATGACGATCGATATCGTAGATACGACCGTAGACCTCGGCGGCACTGACAAACTCATCCAGCGACACCGGATTGCCCTCCTCGTCCTGAACCTTGAGCAGCACCTCGTAGTGGGGGCGGGCGCTATCGTAGCGTAGCGGGGCGATCTTCTGGCAGCGAAGCTGAATAAGCTCGGAATCGAAGAGGTTGTCCATGCGCCCGACCCAGCTCATGGCATCGAGCTGGCGGTTGATGGCGGCGTTGTCGGCGCTGAAGGTTTCGATGCGGTTGCGCCCCCCCTCCTTGGCGGTATAGCAGGCGGAGTCCACTGCGCTCATCAGGCCACGCACGCTGTTCTCCTGGCCCTCGCCCAGGCCCTCGCCCAGGGTGACCAGGCCGAAGCTGGCGGTAACACTGAAGCTCTTGCCCTCGCAGCTGAAGCCATGCTCACTAATACCGCCGCGCAGGTTTTCGACGTGCTTGAGCGCGGACTCCACATCCATGTCGTGATAAAATAGGGCGAACTCGTCACCACCCAGGCGGGCGGCTGCGGCATTGCTGCCAGCACTCTGCGCCACCAGCTTGGCGATCTGCGCGACCAGCTCATCACCCGCCTCGTGACCACAGGTGGTATTGATGACACTGAAGCGGTCCAGGTCGAAGTAGCAGAGGTGATGGCGGCCGGCCGCCAGCTTCTCGTCATCCAGATGGGTCTGCAGCAGGCGCTCAAAGGCTCGACGATTGAGCAGGCCGGTGAGGCTGTCGTGGCTGGCCTGATCCAGCAGCTGGTCATGCAGCGACTGCAGCATGGTGTAGGCAGCACGGTCCATCAGCGGCTCATCCCAGCCGTCGAGCACGATCACCGTGCCACGCCCAAGGTGGGTAGCGAGTTCACCGAAATTCACGTCCAGGCCACGCTCGCCGTGCATATCGGCAAAAACATAGCGGCTGTGCAGCTTGTCGTACCACACCAGCTGCTGCTGATCCGGCTTTTCACCCTCGACGTAGTAGGAGATCATCTCTCCCTTGTCCAGGCTGCGCACACGCTCCAGCCAGTTGGTCCACATCTCCTCGCCGAACTCGGCAGGGCGTTCGCCGCGACGCTCCTTGCGCCACTTGGCCTCCATGGTGCGGCGCATGGAGGGCATCTGCCGGGTTTCTACCGCGGTGGGGTCACTGGCAGCGCCCTTCATATCATCGGCCAGCCACTTGAGGGCCTTGGCTAGGGTCTCACGTGGGGTATGGCTCTTGCCCAGGAGTTCCTTCACCTCGTCGAAGATCTGCTGTGCGCTGCCCCCGGTCTTCTCACCGGCGAGGCGGCTGATCACCCGGTCCAACAGCTCCAGGCGTCCCTGGTAACGCTCACCCTCGCGCCCTTCCTTGAGGTAGCTGCCCATCAGCAGGTTTTTCCAGCCGGCATCGAGCAGGCTGAGCACCGACAGTGGGATCGGACGACCGGCGAAGACATCATCGATATCACCCAGCACATCGATGCTGGATTCGCGCTGCAGTTCCTCCTCTTCGCAGGCGAGGATCAGTGCCTCAATGCGCTGCTGCTGGATCTGCTCGTGCTCTTCGTGCAGCTGCTCCAGTTCCTTGGCGGTATCCTCTAGGCGCTCAGGGTGCAGCTCACCGTCCTCGCTGACGGTGCTGATCATCTCCGCCAGACGCTCACGCATCGCCTCGCCCGACTCATCGCCGGGCAGCATGCGGGTAAGACGGTCGGCGGTGTTGAGTACCCGGTGTACCGGGTGGGAACGGTCCCTGAGCAACTCGTCGTTACGCAGCACCTCCTGCAGCAGCGGGTACTCTAGCTGCTCAAGGCCGCCCTTGAGGCGCTGATCGGCCAGCGGGTCCACCTGGATAGAGGTGAGCATGCGCTCCATCACTTCCAGGTTATCGCGCAGCGGCTCGGCAATGGCACGCTCCTCACCATCCGCCAGCTGGTGGCTCATGGTCTGGTCAAGCTTTCCAGCGAGACCGCCTTCATTCATCAACTCACGTAGCGGGCGACCCTGGCTGCGAAGTGCCTGCAGCCCCTGCATCAACTCATCGGTGCTGTAATGAGGGGCCGCACCGCCCCCGCCCCCGCTGCTGGCGCCGCCACTAGCACCAGCAGGGGCCTGGCCACCGCCGAGTGCACCATCGCGCTTGAGGTGCAATAACTCCTGCATGGCGCTGTAATCAACCGCCCCGTGCGCTGCCGCAGGGACCGGCCCAGAGCCCCCTGGTGCACCCCAGGTATAACCACCACCGGCAGACTCAGAGGTGTCAGGGGCTGGCGTCGCAACAGTTGCGGAGGCCGGTGTGGATGCCGAGGCCGGTGAGCCCGCCCCCCAGGCATAGCCACCCGGACTCGGCGCTGCCCCGGGGGCTGAAGGCGCCCCGGCTCCCGCGGCCGCCTCGGGGGCAGCCGCCGCGGGTGCGGGGGGCACGGCCGGGGCCGAGGGGCGTGGCGCCCCCCAGGCATAACTACCTGCAGAGGGTGCTGCGGGTTGCACAGGCGTACCACCCCATGCTGGCTCTTCAGCCGCCCCCTCCTCTGCCTGCGGCTCTTCAACCGGCTCCTCAGGCTGCTCGCTCGCTGGCGGCTGGGCGGCACCGGGGCGCTTGATAACGCTGAAATCGCGCTCGACCTCGGGCAGAACGCCCTGCTCCACCAGCCACTGGTTGCTGTCGTGGTAGAAACTGGCAAGGCGACTGCCCACCTCCTCCTCGAAGGCATTGAAGACGTGGGGACGGGCCTCGGCCTCCACCGGGATGCTATCGAATACTGCCTGGAAGCGGTGGCAGATGGCCCAGGGGCCAAGGGGATTGTTCTCGTTGTTGATGATGTAGCCCAGCACCTGGGCCAAGCGCTGGTCGAGGGCGAACAGCTCCTCCTCGTTACGCGCCTCCAGCTTGGCGGTGAGGTTGGTGACGTTGAGCCAATCCTGGAAGGTGTCATCCTCGATCAGCGAGAGTCCGCCTCCCCCGTTGCCCTTGGGGCGGCGCATCTCATCGATATCGAGGCCGTTGTCGAAGTCGCCGAGCAACTGGTCGCGATACCCCTCAACCATCTCGTCGTGGTAATTGCGCAGGTGCTGCTGGCTCTCCACCACGATGCGCCAATCCTTGCGCGAGAGTTCCTCGTTCTCGCCTAGGCGCACGTTGGCGGTGGCGATGAAACGGTCGATCAGTTCGGAGTAAAAGTCACCGCAGCGGCGGCGCAGCTCATCGCGCAGGTGGGCGGCACTGGCACTGGTCGGCTGGGCCTCACGCTGCTGGGCCGCGAGCGCCTCATCGGAGTTCTCACTAAGGAAGGCAATGGCAGCATCGTTGGCCTCGCTGAAGGCCAGCCCTAGCCCCTCGGGGGTGAGGCGCGCCACCTGGGCGTTGATGCGG
>JBFFRO010000219.1:0-3666 GCA_041572995.1 Thiohalomonadaceae bacterium | reverse complement strand
GTTCGACTGTTTTCCCGACGGTAGTGAGGTGCTCGGGGGCGCCCCGTTTAATGTCGCCTGGCACCTTCAGGGCTTCGGCCTCAAACCGCTGATGATCAGCCGCATCGGTGAGGATGGGCGTGGCGAGCGTGTCAGGGAGGCGATGCAAAGCCATGGCCTAGGCCTGGAGGGGCTGCAGCACGATTCCACACACCCCACCGGCGAGGTTTCCATCCGTTTCTCTGCTGAGGGGCACCACTTCGATATCCTCGCCGACCAGGCCTACGACCATATCGATGCCGGCCAGGCCGTGGCGCAATTGCCCCAGGAGGGGGCATCACTGCTCTACTTTGGTTCCCTGATCAATCGTTCCGCTACCTCCGCCGAAACCCTGCAGACCCTGCGACGGCGTGGTCTCCCGGCCTTTGTCGACATCAACCTGCGCCAACCCTGGTGGGTGCGCGAGGGGGTGGAACAACTCCTGCAGGGGGTGAGGTGGGGCAAGCTCAATGACGAGGAGCTACGCGCACTGGAGTATGGAGGGCCGCTGGATGAGGCCGCCGAGTCCCTGCGGGAACGCCATGAGCTGGAGTTCCTGCTGGTGACCCGGGCCGCCGAGGGCGCCCTGCTGGTGCATGCCGACGGACAGTTGGCGGTGCCGGCGCCGGAGCCTGAACGGTTGGTGGATACGGTCGGTGCGGGGGACGCCTTCGCGGCGATAATGATCCTCGGGCTGCACCGTGGCTGGTCGGCGCGTGACACCCTGCAACGGGCTGGTGAGTTTGCCAGCCGCATCTGCGCCCAGCGCGGTGCCCTGCCGGTGCAGGATGAGCTTTACGGAGAGCTAATGGCTTCCTGGGAGGCCATCTAAATAGGGAGTTGTGGATGAGCGAAAAGGATGGGGAGTCCCAGGGGCTCTATATCGTGCTGGTCAGTGTTCATGGCCTGATCCGAGGCCGTGATCTGGAGCTGGGGCGCGACGCCGACACGGGGGGGCAGACCCTCTACGTGGTGGAACTGGCCCGGGCCCTGGCAGAGCATCCGGAGGTCGCCCAGGTCGACCTGCTCACCCGTCAGGTGATCGACCCCAAGGTGGATGTGGACTACGCTCAGCCCGAGGAGGAGCTCGCCCCCGGCGCTAGTATCATCCGCCTGCCTGCCGGTCCGCGGCGCTATTTCCGCAAGGAGGTGCTGTGGCCCTATCTCGATACCTTCGCCGACGAGGCCCTGCAGCACCTGAGACAACGCGGCAAGGTACCCGACCTGCTGCACAGCCACTACGCGGATGCCGGTTACGTGGGTTCACGGCTGGCACAGCTGCTGGGGGTGCCGCTGGTGCATACCGGCCACTCCCTGGGCGTGGACAAGCTCCGGCGCCTGCAGGACAAGGGGGTTCTCGAGGCGAACATCGAACGCCAGTACAATATGAGCCGGCGTATCGAGGCCGAGGAGATCACCCTCGGCAATGCCGAGCTGGTGATTGCCAGCACCAGCCAGGAGGTGGAGCTGCAGTACCAGGCCTATGCCAACTATCATCCGCGGCGCATGCGGGTAATCCCCCCCGGCGTCGACCTTGAGCGTTTTCACCCCCCCGCCAAGAGAGAGAAGCTGCCGGTGATCGCCGCCCAGGTAGACCGCTTCCTCGACCGTCCTGACAAGCCCATGATACTGGCGCTATCGCGTGCCGATGAGCGCAAGAACCTCGCCACCCTGGTGCGTGCCTACGGCGAGAACCCGGAGCTGCAGAAGGCCGCCAACCTGGTGGTCGTCGCCGGCAATCGCGACGACATCCGCGAGATGGAGAAGGGCGCACGGGAGGTGCTCAGCGAGCTGCTGATGCTGATCGACAAGTACGACCTCTACGGCAAGGTCGCCTACCCCAAACACCACCGCCCCGAGGATGTGCCAGAGCTCTATCGCCTGGCAGCGCAGCGCCGCGGCCTGTTCGTTAACCCGGCGCTGACCGAGCCCTTTGGTCTGACTCTGATCGAGGCGGCGGCTAGCGGCGTGCCCATCGTTGCCACCGAGGACGGCGGTCCGCGCGACATTATCGGCCACTGCAATAACGGCGAGCTGGTCAACCCGCTGGATTCCACGGCCATTGGCCAGGCCCTGCTCCACGGGGTGAGCGACCGGGCGCGCTGGCAGCGCTGGTCGCGCGGCGGGCTGCGCTGTGCACGACGCATCTATACCTGGTCAGGGCATGTGGAGAACTACCTCAAGGAGGTGAAGCGGGTGCTCGGTCGGCGTCGGCGCAACAAGCGCTTCTCGCTGGCGCGTAATCGCCTGCCGACAGTGGATCGGCTGCTGATTTGCGATATCGACAACACCCTGCTGGGCGATGGCGAGGGCTTGCGCTGTCTGCTCAAGCAACTCAAGGCCGGAGGAGACCGGGTGGGTTTCGGGGTGGCGACCGGGCGCCGCCTGAGCAGCGCCAGGCAGGTGCTCAAAGAGTGGAAGGTACCGCAGCCGGACGTGATGATCACCGCGGTGGGTAGCGAGATCTACTATGGTAAGAACATGGTGGCCGACAGCGGCTATGAGCGCCATATCAACTATCGCTGGCGGCGCGAGGAGTTGCATGAGGCGCTGGCGGAGGTGGAGGGTCTGCGCCTGCAGCCGAAGAGCGAGCAGTTGCGTTTCAAGCTCAGCTACTATCTGGATGAGCGGCGTCCGCCGCGGGTGGAGGAGCTCCGCACCCAGCTACGCCATCGCGATCTGCACTGCAAGATGATCCATTCGCACGGCGCCTATCTGGACCTGCTACCGGTGCGTGCCTCCAAGGGGCTGGCGATCCGTTACCTGATGCTCAAGTGGGGTATCGACCCGGATCACGTGCTGGTGGCCGGCGACTCCGGCAACGATGCCGAGATGCTGCGCGGTGAGACACTGGGAGTGGTGGTCGGTAACTACAGTGATGAACTGGAGAAGCTGAGGAGCGAGCCGCGCATCTACTTTGCTGATGGTCACTACGCGCACGGGGTGATGGAGGGGATCAAACACTACGATTTCTTCGGTGCCGTCAGCCCCTGTGACGATGAGCTGGAGGAGCCATGAGAGATAGTATCGAGGAGCTGATGGAGCAGCAGCACAACGGCCTCTTCCTGCTGCTGCGCTACTACGCCCAGCAGGAGAAGCACCTGTTGCTGCGCTCCGAACTGTGGGACCTCTATCTGGAGTTCTGTGACGAGGGGGGGGAGAGCTACCGAAGCGCGGAACTGGAGCATTTTGTGGCCAGTGGCCAGGAGGCGGTGATCGAGGGGCCCTGGTTCTACATTGCCCTGCGCCCGCGCATCGGTCGTTGGGAGTATCACCGTTTTCACACCGAGCAGATGCAGCACGAGCGGATCGCGGTGGGAGCGTTTCTTGATTTCAAGGAGCGTCAGGTCGATGGCGTGTCGGACTGGACGCTGGAGCTGGATCTGGGCCCGTTTAATCGCGAGTTTCCGCGCATGCGCGAGTCGCGCTCGATTGGTCGTGGAGTGGAGTTTCTCAACCGCCGCCTGGCCGGTCAGTTGTTCCAGCAGCAGGGACGGGGCCAGGAGCTGCTGTTGGACTTCCTGCGTGTGCATCAGTGCGAGGGGCAGCAGTTGATGCTCAACAGCCGCATCAGTGGGGTGGCCGAGCTGGAACACGCCCTGCGCCGTGCCGATGACTTTCTTGCCGAACAGGACGATGAGGCGGACT
>JBFFRO010000218.1:0-3702 GCA_041572995.1 Thiohalomonadaceae bacterium | reverse complement strand
TGGTCAAGATCCAGCAGCAGCAGCAGGCTACCTACACCCCGGTCAGAGAGTTCCAGGCTCTTCTCCAGGCTATCCATAAAACCCCGGCGGTTGTACAGCCCGCTCAGTTCGTCCTTGACGCTGAGCTCCTGAAGCTTGAGCTTGTTTTGCTGAATGGCCCCCATTAGTGACCAGACCTCGTTCATGATGGCCGTGGTCTCGGTGAGCACGGCATCTCGCTCGCCAGCGCCTTTACTATCATCTGAGTGAATCGTGTCGAGCTGCCCCTTCAATGTCGCCAGATCACGCTTGAACAGAGTAACCAGCCTCAGCGAGAGCATCAGCATCACCGTACCTGAAACCATCAGGATGAGTGCCGCCGCCCCCAGGGTATAGACGAAAATAACGTTCGTCCCGCCCTCCTCGGCCATATAGTGCAGCGACCAATCGCTGCCCTCGATCGGCATACTCGGGTGTTCGTGACCGATGTGCTCAGAGGGCCTGCCGCCACCGGCATAGGCCACCGCCTCGCCCGCAGCATTCTCGATAAGGATCACCTGCTCGCCGTCGTGGAGGTGATCCACTCGCTGCTGAATCACATCCAGGCTGAAACTGATGAAGAGCACACCCAGGCGCTCGCCATCGCGCCCACCTCATGGATGACATCGAAGTGTGCCTTCTCAGGGATCCCACGGTGTACCGGCAGGGCGCTGATACCCTGGCCGGCAAAGAAACCCTTAAGGTCGCTGAGGCACTGCGGCCCCAGGTTAAGCTGCATCGGCTCGCCCATGATATGACCATCGGCGTCGATGAGGGCAACGCCGATACTCTCTGGCAACAGCCGTTGCACCCCCTGGGCCCATAGCTGCGCCCGCTCGTCCTCGCCAAAGACCAGGATGTCGGCCACCTCAGTGGCGCGGCTGAGCGCCGCGGTGATGTTCTGGTAAAAGCCCAGTAGCTCGGAGAACTGCCGCTGCAATACCGCGGATTGGAACTGCTGGTGGCGCAGGGCATCCCGCTCGACGGCGCGCCAGCTTAGCCAGCCCAGCAAAACCATGCCCAGTAGAGCGTTCAGTAGGACGACCAGCAGGTAACGTGTGGTGACCCCACGAATAGAAACGGATTTTCCCATGGGCGGAAT
Source organism: Thiohalomonadaceae bacterium (assembly GCA_041572995.1). GTDB lineage: Bacteria > Pseudomonadota > Gammaproteobacteria > Thiohalomonadales > Thiohalomonadaceae > JBFFSW01. The sequence continues at coordinate 2,582 of JBFFRO010000218.1, read as the reverse complement.
CCAACGCTCATCTCGCTCAGTACAGAACTGACACTAGCACAGCTTCTGCCAACGGAAGAAATCACCCCAGAGGGGATCGACATCGGTTCGCCATACAACTAGGCTAGAGTGCTGGAAGGTGGGTACCTGCACGGGAGCTAACATGAAGCTAGTCAAACGATTCTCTGAGCTGGGCATCGGTGATGTCCCCATTGTCGGCGGCAAGAACGCCTCGCTGGGTGAGATGTACCAGGCGCTTAGCGGCGAGGGAATCAAGGTACCCAACGGCTTCGCCACCACCGCCGATGGCTTCCGCCTCTATATCGAGCACAACGGCCTGCACGAGAAGATCGCCGCCGAGCTGGAGCAGCTCGATACCCGCAACGTGGATGCCTTGCAGGTCTCCGGCGCCAAGATCCGCCAGTGGATTATGCACGGGGAGATGCCCGAAGAGCTGGCCATCGAGGTACGCGAGGCCTACAAGGAGCTGGAGGCAGAGTACGGCGAGAACACCGACGTCGCCGTACGCTCCTCGGCCACCGCCGAGGACCTGCCCACCGCCTCCTTCGCCGGACAGCAGGAGACCTACCTCAACATTCGCGGTACCACCAACCTGCTGGCCACCTGCAAGCAGGTGTTCGCTTCGCTGTTCACCGACCGCGCCATCTCCTACCGGGTGGACAAGGGTTTCACCCACATGGATGTGGCCCTCTCCATCGGCGTGCAGAAGATGGTCCGCTCCGACATGGCTGCCTCAGGCGTGATGTTCTCCATCGACACCGAGTCCGGTTTCCCCGACGTGGTCTTCATCACCGCAGCCTACGGCCTCGGTGAGAACGTGGTTCAGGGGGCGGTTAACCCGGACGAGTTCTACGTCTTCAAGCCCACCCTGGCCGCGGGCAAGCGCCCCATCCTCAAGCGCCAGCTGGGGGAGAAGGCGATCAAGATGATCTACACCTCCGACCCGATGGCCGGCATGTCCACCAACAACGTGCGCGTGCGCCTGGAGGAGCGGCGCCAGTTCGCCATCGACGACGACGAGGTGCTGGAGCTGGCCCGCTACGCCGCCGCCATTGAGAGACACTATGGCCGGCCCATGGATATCGAGTGGGCCAAGGACGGCCAGAGCGGCGAGTTGTTCATCGTTCAGGCACGGCCGGAGACGGTCAAATCGATGGCCGATGTCAACGTGCAGGAGATCTACCACCTCAAGTCCCGCGGCCGGGTGCTCACCGAGGGCAAGAGCGTGGGCCAGAAGATCGCCACCGGCCAGGCCCGGGTAATCCTCGAGGCCTCGCACATGAACGAGCTGCAGCCGGGCGAGGTACTGGTCACCGACATCACCGATCCGGACTGGGAGCCGGTGATGAAGATCGCCTCGGCCATCGTCACCAACCGCGGTGGGCGCACCTGCCATGCGGCCATTATTGCCCGTGAGCTGGGTATTCCGGCAGTGGTCGGCACCGGCGACACCACGCAGACGATACAGACCGGGCAGTGGGTGACCGTCTCCTGCGCCGAGGGTGACTCGGGCTATGTCTACGAGGGGATCCAGGAGTTCGAGATCGAGCACATCGACCTCAGCAGCCTGAAGAAGCCGAAGACCAAGATCATGCTCAACCTGGGCAACCCGGAACAGGCCTTCGAGGTCTCACGCCTGCCCGCCGATGGCGTGGGCCTGGCACGACTGGAGTTCATCATTAACAACGCCATCAAGGTGCACCCACGGGCGCTGATCGAGTTTGATCAGATCGATGAGGAGACCCAGCTGAAGATCGAAAAGATCACCGCCGGCTACCCCACACCACGCGATTTTTTCGTCGAACGCCTGGCCGAGGGAGTCGGCACCATCGCCGCCGCCTTCTACCCGCGCCCGGTGATCGTGCGCCTCTCCGATTTTAAGTCCAACGAGTACGCCCAACTCATCGGCGGCTCGCGCTTCGAGCCGAAGGAGGAGAACCCGATGATCGGCTTCCGCGGCGCCTTCCGTTACCCGTCAGCGAGCTTCGCCGAGTCCTTTGCCCTGGAGTGCCGGGCGATGAAGATGGTGCGCGAGGAAATGGGACTGGACAACGTCGCTCTGATGGTGCCCTTCGTGCGTAGCGTCGAGGAGGGCGAAAAGGTGCTGCAGATTATGGAACGCAACGGCCTTAAGCGCGGCGACAACGGTCTCAAGGTCTACGTGATGTGCGAGATCCCCGCCAACGCCCTACTGGCCGATGATTTCCTTGAGCACTTCGACGGCTTCTCCATCGGCTCCAACGACCTTACCCAACTGACCCTGGGGGTGGACCGCGACTCGGGGCTGGTGACCGGCATCGACGAGCGCAACCCGGCGGTGCTCAAGCTGATGGAGATCGCCATCGAGGCCTGCCACCGCCACGGCAAATACGTGGGCATCTGCGGCCAGGCCCCCTCCGACTTCCCGGAGATCACCGAGTGGCTGGTGGAGCATGGCATCGAATCCATCTCCCTCAACCCGGACAGCGTGCTGGGAATGACCCAGGTGGTAGTGGAGATGGAGAAGAGAAAGGGCTAGGCCACCTCGACCCGGTTGCGCCCAGCCTCCTTGGCCCGATAGAGAGCATCGTCAGTGCGCTGCA
>JBFFRO010000217.1:0-3721 GCA_041572995.1 Thiohalomonadaceae bacterium | reverse complement strand
TCCCGGGTGCTCTGCGAGCGGACCCAGCAGGGTCCGCCGCAGACCGAGGCCGGCGCCATGAACGGTGGTCTGTGTGGCGTTCATGTTCATGCCTCCCTGCAGGACTTATTTACTGGCGCCGCACTTGGCCTCAGGAGCGGGCCGGGCCTCATCCTTGTTGGCCCCGCACTTGGCCTCGGCGGGGGATGGCATAGCCTGTGCGGCGGCCTTGTCCTCACCGCATTTGGCCTCACCGCATTTGGCCTCGGTTCCCCTTTCGGCCAGCATGTAGCCGCTGTCCAGTTCGGCGAGCTGGAAGGGGTTGGTGTCGGCGCTGGACGGTGTGGCGGACAGTGATGCGACGATTGCGGCACCGGCGGCAATGGCAAGGGGTTTGTTCAGTGTGTTCATGCTCTTATCCCTCAATAGTTGTGGTTGAATCACCGGTTCACATCCGGCTTGAGGTAAGCATAGGGGGGAGGCTTAACACCCCACTCACAGACTTATCACTTTTCTGTCACGTGGCCTCTGCCAGCCAGAGACCTCGGCCCTCTTTTGAGGGGGTAGATGGTAGGAGTAAACAGCTGTAGGATATGTCTTACTTGCGTAGGTGGGCTGTTAAAGAATAAAACATAAGGCCCGAGGTAGTGCCCGCATTGACCAACATAGCCACAACGAATACGAGTGCCTTGAGATGGAACACCTAGACCTACCTGTACCGGTTCTCTATGCCTTGCTGGGGAAACTTCAGGATGCGGTGTTTGCCATTGAGGCCGGGAAATTTGTCTACGCCAATGAGCAGACCTCGCAACTGTTCGGCTATCCAGAGTCCGAGCTTCTAACTAGCCCGATTGTCAATTTTATCCATGAGCAGGACCGGGCATGGGTGATGGAGCGCTATGCGGCGCGCCAGCGTGGCGAGGCGGTGCCTGATGAGTATGAATTCCGTATCGTGACGCAAAACGGTGATATCCGTGAGGTGAACATGCAGGTGGGCGTGATCACCGAAGAGGGCGGGCGGATTATCTCCGTCGGATCGCTTAAGGATATGACCGACAAGCGCAAGGTCCAGCGCGAACTGGCGCACAGCCAGGCGGATATCGACTCTATCCTCAATAACATGCCGGATGTCTTTTACCGCACGGATATGCAGGGGGTGATCACGATGATGTCACCCTCCTCGTTTGATGCCATCGGCTATACGCCGGATGAGATGAACGGGCGTCCGATGGCGGAATTTTATTGCGATGCCAGTGACCGCGAGCGTGTGGTCAGGGCCATTACCGAGGGTGGTGGTCGTGCCAAGCATGTTGAGGCATGTATGGTGCACAAGAGTGGTGAACATATCTGGGTTTCTACCAACGCCCATGTCCGCCTCAATGAGCAGGGTGAGCCGATGTGTGTCGAGGGGATCGCCCGAAACATTAGCGAGAGAAAGACGATGGAGGAGCATCTGGCGCGGGTGGCGCGATTGGATGATCTGACACAGCTACTCAACCGGCGGCAGTTTCTCGCCGAGGCGGCAACACAGCTGGCGATCACTAAACGCTACCAGCGCCCCGTCACGGTTGCGATGCTGGACCTGGATCACTTTAAGTCGATCAACGACCGTTATGGACACGCGGTTGGTGACCGGGTCCTGATCTACTTTTCGGATTGCTGCCGCCGACAATTCAGAAGCACCGACATCGTGGGTCGAATGGGTGGAGAGGAGTTTGCGGTGCTGATGCCAGAGAGTAGTCCCGATGCCGCCTATGAGGTGCTGCAGAGACTACGTGGTGAGCTGAAGGAGCATCCCCTGGAGACGGAGGGGAATACCATTTTCCTGAGTTTCTCCGCAGGGCTCGCCTCAGTGGATAGCGAGAACATTCAGGAGTTGGACGGCTTGCTGAGAATGGCGGACCGTCTTCTCTACCAGGCCAAGGGGAGTGGACGGGATCAGGTACAGTGTCACGCCCCATAGTGCACTGGCGTTACTGCCAGATCTTAAGGGTAAACTCGAAGCGGCTCTTGCCCTCGCCGCTGGTGACTACGATCTCGCTGTCGTGAAGTTCTAAAATTCGTTTAACGATCGCCAGGCCCAATCCTGCCCCACTGCTGCCGCGCCTCTCTGGGCTCTGATAGAAACGCTCGAACAGCAGTGGCAGGTCGTCCTTGGCAATCTCGCCACTGTTCTCCATGGTGACACGTACCCCGGCATCCACAGTCTCGGCACTGAGACGAATGTAGCCTCCCTCGCTGGCATGCTCGATGGCATTGGCGATGAGGTTCTCCAGTACCCGGTTAATAAGACCCGTGTCGCCTCGTACCAGCGGCAACTCCGTGGCAATCTGCTCACTGAGCTTGATGCTACGCTCGGCTGCGATCGGGCGATACTTATGTGCCACATCAAAGAGCAGCTCACCCAGCCCTAGGGGTTCGCTCTGCGGCAGGGATTCGCGGGCATCGAGTTTGGAGAGGTCGAACAGTTCCTCGACCAGTCTGGTCAGCCGCTCGCTCTGCTGGTAGGCGATGCCCAGGTAATGGTGGCGTGTCTCGGTGTCGAACTCGCCACTCTTGACCATGAGGGTTTCGATATAGCCCTTGAGCGCAGCCAGTGGCGTACGCAGGTCGTGGGAGACGTTGGCCACGAGGTTGCGCCTGAGCTGGTCCTTCTCCTCCAGTGCCCGCATCTGTTTGCCAATGGTGTCGGCCATGGCATCGAAGCTCTCGCCCAGGCGGTCGATTTCATCGGCCTCGCCTCGGGCCGGTCCGTAGGGTTCGTGTTGACGAAAGCCTCCAGAACGGAAGTCCTCCATCAGTCGGGCGAGGCGGCCGAGTCGCGCGGTCAGCAGGTTGAAGGCGTAGAGACCAGCCAGCAGGCCAAAGAGCAGGCTGGCGATGACGACGGCGATACCCTGCTGCAGGAAGTAGCTGTCGTGCAGCAGCATCTGCAGGTTGTCGTAATCCTCGCCAGCGAGAACGATATAGAGGTATTGCTGTGGCGGCCCTTGTGCCGGGATGGCGGCCGCGGTGAAGACCTTTTGTCGATGGCTATCGCGTGGGTCGTCACCGAGGATGGGATAGGCGCTGTCACCGCTGAGGAAGCGTCGAATGGGTGCGATATCCACCTGCTCTCGCTTGATCTTCATCTGCGGCGCCTCGAAGGCGAGGATGTCGCCTGATGGGTCGAGGAGGTAGATCTCGATCGCCGGGTTGATGTGCATGTAGAAGCTGAACAGCTCATGCACGTGGCTTTCGTCCAGCAGCCCCTCGCCACCCATCTCCCGTTGCACCAGCAGCTCGCGTGCGAGGTCGCGGTTGAAGCGCTGGTTGAGCTCCTGCATGAACAGTTGAGTGGTGGAGAGATTGACCAGGGCGAAGAGCGCACCCAGGGCGGCCAGCAGGCCGATGAGTACGGCGGCCAGTTTGCCGTAGAGGGAGCGGGGTCGTAGGCGCATCACGATTCGGCGAACTTGTAGCCCACACCCCAGACGGTGAGCACATAACGCGGCTTGGCCGGGTCTGCCTCCACCTTGGCGCGCAGGCGATTGATGTGGGAGTTGACGGTGTGCTCGTAGCCCTCGTGGCCATAGCCCCACACCTGGTCGAGCAGCTGCGTGCGGCTGTAGACCCGCCCCGGGTGGCGGGCGAAGTGCAGCAGCAGGTCGAACTCGCGGGCGGTCAGCTCGATGGACTGGCCCTTCACGCTGACCTCGCGGCGCAACGGGTCGATGTGCAGCCCACCCAGATCGATGGGGCG
>JBFFRO010000216.1:0-3722 GCA_041572995.1 Thiohalomonadaceae bacterium | reverse complement strand
TCCTGGCGCCCCAGCCATTTTTACTTTTACGTATCGGCCCGTTACGGGCCGCCACTAGCTCTCATCCTGAGGGGTCTGCGGTGTCTGACATGATGGTGTTTGCGGGTAATGCCAACCCGCAATTGGCGCGCGACATTGCCGCTCATCTCAACCTGCCCATGGGCAAGGCGATCGTCGGTCGCTTTAGCGATGGCGAAATCATGGTTGAGATTATGGAGAATGTCCGAGGTAAGGACGTCTTCATCGTGCAACCGACCTGTCAGCCCACCAACGAAACGTTGATGGAGCTGATGGTGATGATCGACGCCCTGAGGCGAGCCTCGGCGCGTCGCATCACCGCGGTCATGCCCTATTTCGGCTATGCCCGCCAAGACCGTCGTCCGCGCTCGGCGCGTGTGCCGATCACCGCCAAGGTGGTGGCCAACATGCTCACCGGCGTGGGTGTGAACCGCGTGCTGACCGTGGACCTGCACGCCGACCAGATTCAGGGCTTTTTCGATATCCCGGTGGATAACGTCTACGCCTCGCCGATCCTGCTCGGTGACATCTACCGGCGCAAGGACCCCCAGCTGATGGTGGTCTCGCCGGATGTGGGCGGTGTGGTTCGTGCCCGTGCCCTAGCCAAGCGCCTGGATGACGCCGACCTGGCGATCATCGACAAGCGCCGGCCCAAGGCCAACGTCGCTCAGGTGATGCACATCATCGGTGATGTCGAGGGGCGCAGCTGCGTGCTGATCGACGACCTGGTTGATACCGCCGGTACCCTGTGCCAGGCCGCCAATGCCCTCAAGGAGCACGGCGCCGCACGGGTTATGGCCTATATCACCCACCCGGTGCTCTCCGGCCCGGCGGTGAAGAATATTGAGGCTTCCCAGCTGGACGAGCTGGTGGTGACCGACACCATCCCGCTGAGCGAGGAGGTGGCGGCCTGTGATCGTATCCGCCAGCTCTCCATCGCCGAGATGCTGGCCGAGACCATGCGCCGCATCAATTTTGAGGAGTCGGTCAGCTCCCTCTATATGGACTGATTTCGGGCCGTTTGGCCCATTACAGCCACTGCCCTGGTCGCGGGCCGGTGGCGCACCCCGCCCATGGTGGGTGAGGTGTTGATAACCTGGAGTAATGAAAATGGATAATCTCTTCGAGATTAGTGTTGAATCCCGTAGCGATGAAGGGAAAGGTGCGAGCCGCCGCCTGCGTCGTGAGGGTAAGGTCCCGGCCGTGATCTACGGCGGTGGTAAGGACCCGGTTTCCATCAGCTTTGACCATGACGTGATGGTTCACCGCCTGGAGAACGAGGCTGTCTACTCTCACATTCTTACCCTGAGTGTCGATGGTAAGGCCGAGAAGGCTGTGCTCAAGGACCTGCAGCGCCACCCCTCCAAGCCGGTGCTGCTGCACGCCGACTTCCTGCGTGTCTCCGAGACCGAGAAGCTGAAGATGAACGTGCCGCTGCACTTCATCAATGAGGAAGAGGCCCCGGGCGTGAAGGCCGGCGGCGTGGTCACCCACAACCGCACCGAGGTCGAGGTCAGCTGTCTGGCCAAGGACCTGCCCGAGTACCTGGAGGTCGACCTGGCCGGCGCCGAGATCGAGGCCATCCTGCACCTCACCGACATCAAGCTGCCTGAGGGTGTGGAGCTGGTCGAACTGGCCCACGGTGCCGACCACGACCTGCCGGTCGCCGCCATCCACAAGACCCGCGCCTCCATTGAGGCCGGCTCGGATGAGGCTGGTGAGGGAGGTGAGTCCGAGGGCGAGGGCGAATAAGCCCTCCTAGCCCGTACGGCTGAAAACCGGCGTTGATGTCGTCGATCTCGCTCATTGTGGGGCTCGGTAACCCGGGCTCCGAATATGAGCGGACACGGCACAACGCCGGTTTCTTTTTTATCGATGCCCTGGCCGAGCGCCAGGGCGTCAGCCTGCGCCGTGAGAGCAAGTTCCACGGCGAGGCGGCCAAGGTGCTGATCGGCGGACATCAGGTGTGGTTGCTCAAGCCCGACACCTTCATGAACCGCAGTGGTCAGTCCCTGGCGGCGTTGGCCAATTTCTATAAGATCCCCATCGAATCGGTACTGGTCGTGCACGACGAGCTGGACCTGGAGCCCGGCGTGGTGCGGCTGAAAAAGGGCGGTGGCCACGGCGGTCACAACGGCCTGCGCGATATTATCGCCCGTACTGGCAGCAAGGATTTCTGGCGCCTGCGCCTGGGGATCGGCCATCCCGGTCACAGCAGCAAGGTGACCGGTTTCGTCCTCGGCAAGCCGAGTACGGATGAGCGCATTGAGTTAGACCGGGCCATTGATCGGGTCCTGGATGAACTGCCGGCCATCCTTGGCGGCGAACAGCAGAAGGCGATGAATCGCCTCCATTCGGCATAACGACACGGTAAACAGTCATGGGATTCAAATGCGGTATCGTCGGCCTGCCCAACGTCGGCAAGTCCACCCTCTTTAACGCCCTGACCAAGGCGGGTATCCAGGCGGAGAACTACCCGTTCTGCACCATCGAGCCCAACGTCGGCGTGGTGCCTATGCCCGACCCGCGTCTCGATGCCCTGGCCGAGATCGTCAAGCCCGAGCGGACGCTGCCCACCACCATGGAGTTCGTCGATATCGCCGGCCTGGTAGCCGGTGCCTCCAAGGGCGAGGGCCTGGGCAACAAGTTCCTCGCCAATATCCGCGAGACCGATGCCATCGCCCAGGTGGTGCGCTGCTTCGAGGACGAGAACGTGGTCCACGTCGCCGGTAAGGTGCACCCGCTGGATGACATCGAGGTGATCAACACCGAGCTGATGCTGGCCGACATGGATACCGTGGAGAAGGGTATTCAGCGCGTTTCGCGCGTGGCCAAGAGCGGTGACAAGACCGCCAAGGCCCAGCAAGCACTGTTCGAGAAGGTGAAGGCCGGCCTCGACGAGGGCAAGCTGGTGCGCAGCATGGGCCTGGATGAGGACGAGCTGGACCTGCTCTACGAGCTGCACCTGCTCACCATCAAGCCGACCATGTACATCGCCAACGTCTCCGAGGATGGCTTTGAGAACAACCCGCACCTGGATGCGGTGCGCGAGTACGCCGCCGCCGAGAATGCCGAGGTGGTGGCGGTCTGCGCCGCCATCGAGTCGGAGCTGGTGGAGCTGGATGCCGAGGAGGCCGCGGTCTTTCTCGATGAGCTGGGGCTGGATGAGCCGGGCCTGAATCGCGTGATTCGCGCCGGTTACGCCTTGCTCGGTCTGCAGACCTACTTCACCGCGGGTGTGAAGGAGGTGCGTGCCTGGACCGTGCGTATCGGTGCCACCGCGCCGCAGGCGGCGGGTGTCATTCACACTGACTTCGAGAAGGGTTTCATCCGTGCCGAGGTGACCGCCTACGAGGATTTCATCGCCTGCAACGGCGAGCAGGGAGCCAAGGAGGCGGGCAAGCTGCGCCTGGAGGGTAAGGAGTACATCGTGCAGGACGGCGATGTCATGCACTTCCGCTTCAACGTCTAGCAAGACTTGACATGGCGCGCGCGAACACGGAAAATGCCGCGCTTCCAACGGCTACATAGCTCAGCTGGTTAGAGCACATCACTCATAATGATGGGGTCCCAGGTTCGAATCCCGGTGTAGCCACCATATAGAAAAACCCGTCGCATTTGCGGCGGGTTTTTTTTATGTCCGCCTGCCTTGCCTTGGTATATGATGCGGACGAAACGAATTCAGGAGACAGACAATGGCCGAG
>JBFFRO010000215.1:0-3724 GCA_041572995.1 Thiohalomonadaceae bacterium | reverse complement strand
TGAGCGCATCCTGGCCGAGCAGGTACTGCGGGGCGAATGATGGGCGAGCGCATCCTCATCGCCGGGCCCGCCTGGGTGGGCGACATGGTGATGGCGCAGAGCCTGTTCAAGGCGCTGCGCAGCCGCGACCCCGAGGCGCAGATCGACGTGCTCGCCCCCGCCTGGTCGTTGCCGCTGCTGGCGCGTATGCCAGAGGTGCATCGCGGTATCGAGGTGCCAGTGGGTCACGGCCAGTTCGGCCTGCTGGCACGCCGCGCCCTGGGCCACTCCCTGCGCGCTGAGCACTACGACCGCGCTATCGTCATCCCGCGCTCCTTCAAGGCGGCGCTAATCCCCTTTTTCGCCGGCGCCAGACGTCGCAGCGGCTATCGCGGTGAGATGCGCTACGGCCTGATCAATGATATGCGACCGCTGGATAAATCGGTATTGCGGATGACCGTGCAGCGCTATTTGGCCCTGGGCCAGGAGCCGGAGGCACCGTTGCCCCCGGCCGCCATCCCGCAGCCGCGCCTGGAGGTGGACGAGCTCAACCGCCGTCGCCTGCTCAACGATCTGGGGCTGGAGGAGGGGGCCGTCGCCCTGCTGCCGGGCGCCGAGTACGGCCCGGCCAAGCAGTGGCCGCTGGAGTCCTGGGCGGCACTGGCTAAAAAACTCAGCGCCGCGGGTTATCCGGTGTGGCTGCTCGGTTCGGGCAAGGACCGTCCCGTGGGCGAGCGCATCGTCGAGCTGGCCGGCGGCACTGTGCGCAACCTTTGCGGCGAGACCGAACTGGTGGATGCGGTGGACCTGCTCAGCGCCTGCGCCGCGGCGGTGAGCAACGACTCGGGCCTGATGCACGTGGCCGCTGCAGTGGGCCTGCCGCTGGTCGGCATCTACGGTTCCTCCACCCCCGACTACACGCCGCCGCTGAGCGCCAGCGCCGAGGTGGTTTATCATCGCTTGGAGTGCAGTCCCTGCTTCAAGCGTGAGTGCCCCTACGGCCACAGCAACTGCCTGACGGGGATCGCGGTGGATGAGGTGTGGACCCATCTGCAGCCGCAACTGGAGAGTGCGAAATAATGGCCAGCCTGTCGGTGGTACTGATCGTCAAGGACGAGGCGGAAAATCTGGAGCGCTGCCTGGAGACGGCCACCTGGGCCGATGAAATCGTGGTGCTGGACTCCGGCAGCACCGATGCAACCCTGGAGATCGCCCGCCGCTACACCGACAAGGTGTTCGTCGAGGCCGACTGGCAGGGCTTTGGTATTCAGCGCCAGCGCGCCCAGGCCCACGCCAGCGGTGACTGGATTCTGATGCTGGATGCTGACGAGCGCATCACCCCGGAGCTGCGCACGAGCATCGAGGCGGTGCTGCAGGCGGGTGATCGCTCCGCCGCCTATGACATTGCTCGCCTCTCCTTCGTCTTTGGCCGCTTTATCCGCCACAGCGGCTGGTATCCCGATTACGTCACCCGCCTCTATCCGCGTGAGAAGGCCGGCTATAACGACTCGCGGGTTCACGAGAAACTGGAGTTGCCGCCGGGGATGCCGAAGCGGGTCATCGACGGCGACCTCATCCATTACACCTACCGCGACCTCAACCACTACCTGGTGAAGTCGGCCCACTACGCCGAGGCCTGGGCGGTGCAGCGCCACGAGCGCGGCAAGCGCGCCAGCCTGCTGCAGGCCTTTATCCATGGGCTCGGCTGCTTCGTGAAGATGTATATCGTTCGTGCCGGTTTTCTCGATGGCCGCCAGGGGTTGTTGCTGGCGCTGCTCTCGGCCCACTCCACCTTCGTCAAATACGCCGACCTTTGGGTGCGCGTGCAGAAAAAAGGCGAGGCCTGATGCACATCCTCGAACTCTGTCTCTCCCCCGACCTCGGTGGCCTGGAGCTCTATGTCTATCGCTGCGCCGCCGCGCTGACGTCGGGTGACCGGGTCACTGCCGTGCTCAACGAAAACGGCAAGCTGCGTGAATATTTCGCGCCGCTGGAGCTGGATGAATATTTCTTTGCACCGCGGCTGAAAAAACTGCCGCTACTCAGCGCCCGTCGCCTGGCGACACTCATCGATCGCGAGGCGGTGGATGTGATCCATGTGCACTGGGGCAAGGACCTGCCTCTGGCGGCCTTCGCCAGGGCGATTTCACGACGCAAACCGCGCCTAGTCTACACCCGGCAGATGCAGATCACCCGTCCCAAGCGCGACCCCTACCACAATTTCCTCTACGGCCAGATGGGACGCATGCTCACCATCACCGAGCAGCTGGCCGATTCCGCCCGCGACAAGCTGCGTGCGGAAGATGCCCACAAGGTAGAGACCCTCTATTACGGCGTCGCCAAGGCTACGCCGCTGGCGAGTAGCGAACGTGCGACCATTCGCGCCGAGTGGGGCGTGCCCGAGGAGGCCATGCTCACCGGTCTGTTTGGGCGCATGGAGCCCTACAAGGGCCAGCACCTCTTTATCGATGCGCTGGCCCGCGCCAAGGACGACGGCCTCAATGCCTGGGGGCTGCTGGTGGGCCACGAAATGGAGCCGGGCTACGCCGATGAGCTGCGACGTATGGCTGCGGAAAAAGGGGTGCTGGAGCGTCTGGTGTTCCGCCCCTTCACCAAAGACCCCAAGCCGTGGATGCAGAGCTGCGATGCCCTGCTACTGGCCACCGTGGAGGAGACCTTCGGCCTGGTGCTGGCCGAGGCGATGCGCGCCGGGGTGGCGGTGATCGGCTCCAACCGCGGCGGGGTGCTGGAGATCATCGATCACGAAAAGAACGGTCTGCTGTTTAAATCCGAAAACAGCGACGACCTCTACGCCCAGCTTCGTCGTTACATTGAGGATGAGGGCTTCCGCGCAGCCATGGCGGCGGCGGGTGAGCGTGATGCCGATGAGCGCTTCAACGAAGAGGGGCACTTTGCGCGCCTGCGCGAACTGCTCGCCTAGCCCTCCAGTAAACGACTGATGGCCGCGGCCGCGGCCGTGATATCACACGCCTGTACATCCTCCGCCTCAGCCGTCTCCGGCGGGGTGAAGACGAGGCGGTGTCGCGCAGCATTGGTGGTCTGCCAGCGCAGTGGGGTGGCGGAACGGCGGCGCGGGTAGAAGGCGGCGGTGGGGCGGTCGAGGGCGGCGGCAATGTGCAGCGGGCCGGTGGATCCGCTGATGAAGAGCGCGGCCTGGGCCAGCAGCTGCACCAGCCCGGGCAGCCCGCCGCCCGGCGTGACTAGTCGTGCCTTGTCCCCTATCCCATCCACTACCTGCTGCGCGTTTTCTTCTTCTCCGGGCCCGGCAGTGATGATAAAGCGGCAGTCGCTGCACTCAATGCCTCTGGCCAGCTCGGCGTACTGCTCGGGCCGCAGGGTGTTGGCCGAGCCGCCGCTACCGGGGTGGATGATAATCAGTCGCCCTTCATTCGCAAGCCCGGCCTCATCTTGCGTAGTCGCCACCTTGAGCAGCGGGCGATCAATCTCCGTCGGCAGGTAGTCGCCATTGAGCTCCGTCGTCGGCTTGTACTCACTACCGTCGAGGTCGGCGATCAGGCACAGAGCCAGGTCGATATTGTAGGCGTACTCCGGCTTTTCCGATCGCGAGCGGCGCTGGCTGAGACGCTGGTTGTAGAGCAGCTGTGCCGCCTTGGTGGCGGGGGCGAGGCGGTAGGGGATGCGTGCCAGCCATCCGGCCCAGGCAACGCGGGAGGTGGAGAAGAGGGTGAGCAGGGCATCGAATTTGCCGGCACGGAATTTTTTC
>JBFFRO010000214.1:0-3752 GCA_041572995.1 Thiohalomonadaceae bacterium | reverse complement strand
CTCGGCGCTGTCCCCCGGTCAGCCGCTGTACGTCGCTTTCTACGCTGTGGCAATTATCTTTTTCTGCTTCTTCTATACCGCGCTGATGTTCGATCCCAAGGACACCGCGGACAATCTGAAGAAGTCTGGCGCCTTCATCCCAGGCATTCGCCCAGGAGAGAAGACCGCCCGCTACATCGATGGCATTCTCGGTAAGCTGACGCTGGCCGGCGCGATCTACATCACCGCCGTCTGCCTGCTGCCGGAGTTCCTGATTTTGTATTGGAATGTGCCGTTCTACTTCGGCGGTACCTCGCTGCTGATCATCGTGGTGGTTGTCATGGACTTCATGGCACAGATGCAGACCCACCTGATGTCTCACCAGTACGAGGGGCTGATGAAGAAGGCCAACCTTAAAGGTTATGGTCGCCGCGGTATGTAACCGGGGCGCAAGAGAGACTTACGGAGAATTACGATGAAAGTGCGTGCTTCTGTGAAGAAGATCTGCCGCAACTGCAAGATCATCCGTCGCAACGGTACCGTGCGCGTGATCTGCTCCTCCGACGCCCGTCACAAGCAGCGTCAGGGTTAAGCGTTAAATTCGCCCGGCTTACACGCCGGGTATTGATCCAATCCGGTTTAGGTATTACCATTGTGCGTTTTCCGCGCACAGTGGTGCGTTGACTGTTGAGATTTTGAGGGAGTGGCTCCATGGCCCGTATTGCTGGCATCAACATCCCGGTGCAAAAACACACCGTTATCGCCCTCCAGGCGATCTACGGCATTGGTCAGACCCGTGCGCAGCAGATCTGCGACGCCGCTGGTATCGCTCGCGATGCCAAGGTGAAGGACCTGACCGAGGCAGAGCTGGAGAACCTGCGCACCGAGGTCGGCAAGCACACCGTCGAAGGTGATCTGCGCCGTGAAGTCTCCATGAACATCAAGCGCTTGATGGACCTCGGTTGCTTCCGTGGTATCCGTCACCGCCGCGGCCTGCCGCTGCGCGGTCAGCGTACGCAGACCAACGCCCGTACCCGTAAGGGTCCGCGCCGCCCGATCAAGAAGTAACGACTCACGTCGTAATTATCAGGAACTCAGGTTATGGCTAAAGCGAGCACTCGCACCCGTAAGAAGGTTAAGAAGAACGTTGCCGACGGCATCGCGCACGTCCACGCGTCCTTCAACAACACCATCATCACCATTACCGACCGTCAGGGCAACGCCCTGTCCTGGGCCACCGCTGGTGGTTCCGGTTTCCGCGGTTCGCGTAAGAGCACCCCGTTCGCCGCTCAGGTTGCTGCCGAGCGTGCCGGTACCGTCGCCCAGGAGTACGGTCTGAAGAACGTCGAGGTGCGGGTGAAGGGTCCTGGCCCTGGCCGTGAGTCCGCTATTCGTGCCCTGAACAATCTGGGCATTAAGATTACCCATATCGCCGACGTGACGCCGATCCCGCACAATGGGTGCCGTCCGCCGAAGAAGCGTCGCGTTTAATTTCGGAGTATTAGCGAAATGGCCAGATATATTGGTTCCAAGTGTCGTCAGTGCCGTCGTGAGGGCGAGAAGCTCTTCCTCAAGGGCGAAAAGTGCTACAGCGCCAAGTGCGCCATGGAAAACCGTCCGTTCCCTCCGGGGCAGCACGGTCAGCGCCGCACCCGTCTTTCCGACTACGCCCGTCAGCTGCGTGAGAAGCAGAAGCTGCGTCGCATCTACGGCATCCTGGAGAAGCAGTTCCGCTCCTACTACCAGGAGGCTGACCGCCGCAAGGGTTCCACCGGTGAGAACCTGCTGCAGCTGCTCGAGTCGCGCCTGGACAACGTCGTCTACCGCATGGGTTTCGGCGTTTCCCGCACCGAGGCACGCCAGCTGGTGCGCCACAACGGCATCACCGTCAACGGTGGCAAGGTGAACATTCCTTCCTACCAGGTGAAGCCCGGCGATGTGATCGCCGTCAGCGACAAGGCCCGTGAGCAGCTGCGCGTTAAGGCCGCTGTGGAGTTTAACGGCCAGCGTGACATGCCCGAGTGGGTCGACGTCAACGCCAGCAAGCTCGAAGGCACCTTCAAGACCGTGCCCGAGCGTAGCGAGCTGCCTGCTGAGATTCAGGAGCAGCTGGTGGTCGAGCTCTACTCCAAGTAAGCACGAGCTATACGGGTTTAGGACATCATTCAGCCGACGAACGCCGGAACGTTCGTGGACATCGAATAGAGAGGACGGTAAATGCAGGGTTCAGTTGCAGAATTGCTTAAGCCGCGCCTGGTCGGCGTGCAGAAGATCAGCGACAACTCCGCCAAGGTCACCCTTGAGCCCTTGGAGCGCGGCTTCGGTCACACCCTGGGCAACGCCTTGCGTCGCATTCTGCTCTCCTCCATGGTGGGCAGCGCGATCACCGAGGTCGAGATTGACGGTGTCCTCCACGAGTACACCGCCATCGAGGGTGTGCAGGAGGATGTGATCGAGATCCTGCTCAATCTCAAGGATGTGGCCATCCGCATGAACAATCGTGTGGAAGCTACCCTGAGCCTGAGCAAGAAGGGCCCTGGCCCGATCACCGCCGGTGACATCGCTCTCGACCACGACGTCGAGGTGCTGAACCCCGACCACGTGATCGCCAACCTGACCAAGGGTGGTGAGCTGAGCATGACCCTTAAGGTTATGCAGGGTCGCGGTTACCAGCCGGCCAGCGCACGCAAGCATGACGATGACGAGAGTCGTCCGATCGGTCGCCTGCAGCTGGATGCCAGCTTCAGTCCGATTCGCCGCATCGCCTACGAGGTGCAGAGCGCCCGTGTCGAGCAGCGTACCGATCTGGACAAGCTGGTTATCGACGTCGAGACCAATGGCACCATCGAAGCCGATGAGGCCATCCGTCGTGCCGCAACCGTGCTGCAGGATCAGCTCTCCTCCTTCGTTGATCTGAAGGGTACTGAGCAGGCCACCACCGAGGCGCCGGAGCCGGAGATCGACCCGATTCTGCTGCGCCCTGTCGACGACTTGGAGTTGACTGTTCGTTCTGCCAACTGCCTGAAGGCGGAGAACATCTACTACATCGGCGACCTGATCCAGCGCACCGAGGTCGAGCTGCTGAAGACCCCGAACCTGGGCAAGAAATCGCTCACCGAGATCAAGGATGTGCTCGCCTCGCGCGGCCTGTCCCTCGGTATGCGCCTGGAAAACTGGCCCCCGGCCAGCCTGGCGACCAAAGAAGAGGCTCAGGGCTAAGGCCCCGGGCTGAATACAACGAATTTAGCATTTGTAAGGTAAAGACCCATGCGCCATCGTCAATCCGGGCGGCAACTGAACCGCAATAGCAGCCACCGCAAGGCCATGTTCCGTAACATGGCTAGCTCGCTGCTCCGCCACGAAGTGATCAAGACCACCCTGCCCAAGGCCAAAGAGCTGCGTCGCGTTGCCGAGCCGCTCATCACCATGGCCAAGAGCGACAGTGTGCAGTCTCGTCGTCTCGCCTTCTCCCGCCTGCGTGACAAAGAGGTTGTGGGTAAGCTGTTCGACGAGATCGGCCCGCGCTACCAGGACCGTCCCGGCGGCTACCTGCGTATCCTCAAGGCCGGCTTCCGTTCTGGCGACGCCGCGCCGATGGCCATCGTTGAGCTGGTCGACCGTCCGGTCGTCGATGCTGACGAGGTCGTCGAGGAGAGCGCCGAGGATTAATCCTCCGCTCTCGCGACCTGAAAAGCCGGGCTTAATGCCCGGCTTTTTCGTTTCCGCTATCCTGAAATCATGAGCCTGATCGTCACCTTTACCGACTTCGGTCT
>JBFFRO010000213.1:0-3757 GCA_041572995.1 Thiohalomonadaceae bacterium | reverse complement strand
TGATCGGCGGCATCGAGGCGAGCCTGCGCCGTATCGCCCACTACGACTACTGGTCCGACACCGTGCGCCGCTCGGTGCTGATGGACAGCAAGGCGGACATGCTGCTTTTCGGTAATGCCGAGCGCGCCATCGTCGAGCTGAGCCACCGCCTGGCGGCGGGGGAGGGGATCGGGGATATTCGCGACCTGCGCGGCTCCGCCTTCATGCGCTCAAGCATCCCCGAGGGCTGGCTGGAGCTGGACTCCAGCGAGCTGGATGAGCCGGGGCCTCTGGGCGAGCACCCCGATCCCTACGCGGAGAAGCCGGCGGGTGTGCAGACGATTCATTCCCTGCGCGAGCTGAGCCGCGAGCAGCGGCGTGAGGCCGAGGGCCACGTGGTGGTGCGCATGCCGAGTTACGAGCAGGTGAAGGCCGACCCGGTGCTCTACGCCCACGCCTCGCGGGTCTTCCACTTGGAGACCAACCCCGGCAACGCCCGGCCGCTGGTGCAGCGTCACGGTACACGTGAGGTGTGGCTCAACCCGCCACCCATCCCGCTGACCACCAAAGAGCTGGACCGCATCTACGAGTTGCCCTACACCCGTCGTCCGCACAGCCGTTACGGCGATGCGCGCATCCCCGCTTACGAGATGATCCGCTTTTCCATTAACATCATGCGCGGCTGTTTCGGTGGCTGTACCTTCTGCTCCATCACCGAGCACGAGGGGCGCATCATCCAGGACCGTTCCGAGGCTTCCATCCTGCGTGAGATCGAGACCATCCGCGATAGCGTGCCCGGCTTCTCCGGACACATCTCCGACCTCGGTGGCCCCACCGCCAACATGTGGCGCCTGCATTGCAAGGACGAGGCGATCGAGGCCGCCTGCCGCCGCCTCTCCTGCGTCTACCCCGATATCTGCAAGAATATGAATACCGACCAGCGGCCGCTGATCCAGCTCTATCGCAAGGCGCGCAAGCTGCCGGGCATTAAGCGCGTCTTTGTCGCCTCGGGGCTGCGCTACGATATCGCCGTGGAGACTCCGGAGTACGTGCGCGAGCTGGTGCAGCACCACGTCGGTGGTTATCTCAAGATCGCCCCTGAGCACACTGAGACCGGTCCACTTAGCCACATGATGAAGCCGGGCATCGGCACCTATGACCGCTTCAAGGCGATGTTCGACAAGTTCTCCGCCGAGGCGGGCAAGGAGCAGTACCTCATTCCCTATTTCATCGCCGCCCACCCTGGGGCCACCGATGAGGATATGCTCAACCTGGCCCTGTGGCTGAAGGCCAACGGCTTCCGCCCTGATCAGGTGCAGAACTTCCTGCCGACGCCGCTGGCCATCGCCTCGGCCATGTACCACTCGGGCAAGAACCCGCTCAAGCGGGTGCACCGCCGCGGCGGCAACGTCAGCGTTGCCCGCGGTCTCAAGCAGCGGCGCCTGCAAAAGGCCTTTCTGCGTTACCACGACGCCCGTAACTGGCCGCTGCTGCGCCAGGCGCTCAAGCGCATGGGACGGGCCGACCTCATCGGTAACGGCAAGCGTCACCTGGTGCCAGCATGGCAACCGGAGGAGACCGGCATGGACGTGGAGGGACGGCCGCTCAAGGGAGAGGGCGCGCCCAGGGGGCGCGGTAAATCCCCGGCCGAGTCCAAGGCGCTGGGTCATAAGCGTCAGGCCAAGCCGGGTCGAACAAAGAAGACAGCTCGCCAGCCGGCGCGTCGTCGGCGCAGCCGCTAGCGGCTGTTCATTGTTAGCCAAAGCGCCTATAAGATAAGCATGGTCTACGTAGAGAGTCCCACCGCGACCGAGGTTGATGAAACCCCGGACCTCGAAGCACTCAAGCAGCGCTGGCTAGAGAGTGTCGCTGAGGGACGTCCGCCGGCGGAGCTGGAGATGCTCGCGCGAGCCCTCAATCTGGCCGAGGGGGCACACAGTGAACAGCAGCGCGCCTCCGGCGAGCCCTACCTGACCCACGCCATCGCCGTGGCCGACACCCTTATCGGCCTGCGCATGGATAGCGAGACCCTGGCCGCCGCCATCCTTCACGATGTGGTCGAGGACAGCGATCTGGAGCCGGCCGATATCGAGGCCGCCTGCGGCCCGGCCGTCGCCCGCCTGGTGGAGGGGGTGACCAAGATGAGTGCCATTCCCAATTTGCACGATGCCGAGGGGCGGGCCCAGCTCAAGGCCGAGTCGCTACGCAAGATGCTGCTGGCGATGGCCGAGGATGTGCGCGTGGTGCTGATCAAACTGGCCGACCGCCTGCACAACATGCGCACCCTCAAGCACCTGCGCGAGGACAAGCAGCGGCGCATCGCCCGCGAGACCATGGACATCTACGCGCCGCTGGCCAACCGTTTGGGCATCTGGCAGATCAAGTGGGAACTGGAGGACCTGAGCTTCCGCTACCTCGACCCCGGCACCTACAAGCAGGTGGCGCGTTTTCTTGATGAGCGGCGGGTGGACCGCCAGCGCTATATCGACAAGGTGATCGCCACCCTGGAGAAGGAGCTGAAGCGGACCGGGGTGAAGGCCGACATCAAGGGCCGGCCCAAGCACATCTACAGCATCTGGAAGAAGATGCAGCGCAAGGGGCTGAGTTTTCACGAGCTGTTCGACGTGCGCGCGGTTCGCGTGCTGGTCGAGACGGTGGCCGACTGCTACCACGTGCTCGGCACCGTACACACCCTCTGGCCACACATCCCCCGGGAGTTCGATGACTACATCGCCACTCCCAAGGAGAACAACTACCAGTCCATCCACACCGCGGTGGTCGGTCCACAGGGCAAGACCCTGGAGGTGCAGATCCGCACCTACGAAATGGACAAGCATGCCGAGCTGGGCGTGGCCGCACACTGGCGCTACAAAGAGGGGGGCAAGTCGGACAAGGCCTTCGAGCAGAAGGTGGCCTGGCTGCGCACCCTGCTCGACTGGAAGGAGGAGTCGGACGATGCCGGCGACTTTATCGACCGCTTCAAGTCCGAGGTGTTCCAGGACCGGGTCTACGTGCTCACCCCGCGTGGTGAGGTGGTTGACCTGCCCCAGGGAGCCACGCCGCTCGATTTTGCCTACCACATCCATACCGAGGTGGGGCACCGCTGCCGCGGCGCCAAGGTGGACGGGCGCATTGTGCCCATTACCTATGAGTTGAACAGCGGTGAGCAGGTGGAGGTGCTGACCGGCAAGCATGCCGCCCCCAGCCGCGACTGGCTCAACCCACAGCTCGGCTACCTGCGTTCCTCGCGCTCGCGCTCCAAGGTCCGTCACTGGTTCAACGAGCAGGACCAGAACCTCAACCTGGCCGATGGTCGCTCGGCCCTGGACCGCGAGCTGCGCCGTCTGGGGATGGAGGAGTTCCCGGTGGAGCAACTGGTCGCCCACTTCCATTTCGAGCAGCTCGACGAGTTGCTGATCGCCGTCGGTCGTGGCGATGTGACCACCGCACAGATCGCCGGCGCGGTACAGCGACTCAGTCGTACCGAGGAGGAAGAGCTGCCGCCACCGCGCCGTCGGGGTAGTGCCAAGGGTGGCGAGGGTGGCGATGTCTCCATTCGCGGTGTCGGTAACCTGCTCACCCACATGGCACGCTGCTGCAAGCCCGCCCCCGGTGACCCCATTACTGGTTATATCACCCTGGGGCGCGGGGTCACCATCCACCGCAGCGACTGCAAGAACATCCTCAACCTGGCCGAGTCCAAGCGCGCACGGCTTATCGAGGTGGAGTGGGGTGATAGCGAGGAGCACACCTACCCGGTGGATGTGGAGATACAGGC
>JBFFRO010000212.1:0-3785 GCA_041572995.1 Thiohalomonadaceae bacterium | reverse complement strand
GGTGGGTGTGCAGTCGCTGCTCATCATCGTCGTCGCCGGCCTGTTCGTCGGCATGGTGCTGGGGCTTCAGCTGTTCAACACCCTCGTGGACTTCGGTGCCGAGGCCTCACTGGGGCCGGTGGTGGCCCTGACCCTGGTGCGCGAACTGGGGCCGGTGGTTACCGCACTGCTGTTCGCCGGTCGCGCCGGTTCCGCACTGACCGCCGAGATCGGACTGATGAAGGCCACCGAGCAGCTCTCCGGTATGGAGATGATGGCGGTGGACCCGATCAAGCGGGTGCTGGGTCCGCGCTTCCTCGCCGGCTTTATCTCCATGCCGGTGCTGGCGACCATTTTTAGCGCCGTCGGCATCCTCGGCGCCTACTTCGTCGGCGTCGGCCTGCTGGGGGTGGACGATGGCTCCTACTGGTCGCAGATGAAGGCCAGCGTGGACTGGAACGATGATGTGCTCAACGGCCTGATCAAGGCGCTGGTCTTCGGCGTAGTGGCGACCTGGATCGCCGTCTTCGAGGGCTACGATGCGGTGCCCACCTCCGAAGGGGTGAGCTCGGCCACCACCCGCACGGTGGTACATACTTCCCTGGCGGTACTGGGACTGGATTTCGTCCTCACCGCGCTGATGTTTGGAGATTGATACGATGTGGAATTCCCGTAGCGTCGAGATTTGGGTTGGCATCTTTGTCGCCGCCGGTCTGGCTGCGTTGTTCATGCTGGCGATGAAGGTGAGCAACCTCAGCGAGGTGAGCGGCGCCGGCGGCTACACGGTCACTGCCCGTTTCGAGAACATTAGCGGCCTCAAGGTGCGCTCACCGGTGACCGTGGCCGGCGTGCGCGTGGGCCGGGTTAGCGACATCGGCTTCGATTCCAACACCTTCCAGGCGGTGGTCAAAATGGCCATCGACTCGGATTACGATGAGTTGCCGCTGGATACCTCGGCCAGCATTCTCACCTCCGGTCTCATCGGTGAGAAGTACATCGGCCTGGAGCCCGGTGGCGACATGGAGATGCTGAAGGATGGCGGCGAGATCGAGCTGACCCAGTCCTCGCTGGTGCTAGAGAATCTCATCGGCCAGTTCCTCTTCAGCATGACGGAAAAGGACAACAAGGAGTAAGCCGTGCACCGTCTCATTCCCCTGCTGCTGACCCTGCAGCTGGCTCTTTCGCCTGCCGTGCAGGCAGCCCAGACCGATGCGGCCCGTGCCCTGGTGGTGGAGACCACCGAGGCGGTATTGGCGCGCCTGCGTGCTGAGAGCGAGCAGCTCAAGGCCGACCCCAGCGGCGTTTACACCCTGGTCGAGGACCTGGTGCTGCCGCACTTCGATTTCCGTCGCATGTCCCAGTGGGTGCTGGGCAAGCACTGGCGTAGCGCCGACGAGGCACAGCGCGATCGTTTTACCGACGCCTTCCGCACCCTGCTGGTGCGCACCTACGCGGTGGCCCTGTTGGAGTACAATGACCAGCAGTTGGAGTTTCCGCCCGCACGCCTCCCTGACGAGGCCTCCAAGGTGCTGATTAAAAGCGAGATTCGCCAGCCCGGTGCCCCGCCGATCCCGCTGCACTACCGCCTCTACGACAACAAGGGTGACTGGCTGGTCTACGACATCAGTGTCGATGGCATCAGCCTGGTGGCCAACTATCGGACCAGCTTTGGTAGCGAGGTGACGGCCAAGGGGCTGGATGCCCTGATCGAGCGCCTGGAGCAGATGAATCGCGAGAAGGGTGGCCAGAATGGCTGAGGCACGCATGGAGTCGCTGGGGGCCGGGCGCTATAGCCTCCGCGGCTCGGTCGGTTTTGCCAACGTTAGTGCCCTGCGCCAGCAGAGCCTGAGCCTCTTCACCCGTGGCGAGCTGGAGCTGGACCTGGCCGGTGTCGAGCGTGCCGACAGTGCCGCCCTGGCCCTGCTACTGGAGTGGATGCGCCAGGGGCGCGCCTGCGGTTACACCATCCGTTACCGCAACCTGCCTGCGCAGTTGCTGGACATCGCCCGAGCCTCCGACCTGGAGGAGCTGTTGCCTCTGGCCTAATGAGGTGACGCACTGGCCCCTAACGGGTATGATTGGCGGTTCGTTTCACGCGCCTTAAGACGGGGTAACCATGCAGCCTGAAGAGGTTCAGAAGAAGATTGCCGAGGCCCTGACCGATTGCCAGGTCCAGGTCACCGAGGATGGCGGTCACTACAATATCGTCGTGGTGGGCGAGCGTTTCGCTGGCATGTCGCCGGTCAACAAGCAGCGCGAGGTCTACGCCATCATTAATGACGAGATCACCAGCGGCGCCCTGCATGCGGTCAATATCAAGACCCTGACCCCCGAGGAGCGGGATCGGGCGGCCAAGTTGAATATCTCCTAACATATTGAAATTTTGCTGTTTTAATCCTTTTTGCAAAGGTAGTCGATGGACAAATTGATCATCAGCGGCGGTGCCGTCCTCAACGGCGAGATCCGTATCTCCGGGGCCAAGAACGCCGCCCTGCCGATCCTCGCCGCCACCCTGCTGGCCGACGAGCCGGTCACCGTCTGCAATGTTCCCCATCTGCACGACATCACCACCACCATGGAACTGCTGGGGGTGATGGGCGTCGACCTGGTGATCGACGAAAAGCTCAACATCGAGGTCAACGCCAAGACCATCCAGGACCTCTGCGCTCCCTACGAGCTGGTGAAGACCATGCGTGCCTCTATTCTGGTGCTGGGCCCGCTGCTGGCCCACTTCGGTCGTGCCGAGGTGGCCCTGCCCGGTGGCTGTGCCATCGGCTCGCGCCCGGTCAACCTGCACATCGAGGGGCTGCGCGCCATGGGCGCCGATATCAAGGTGGAGAACGGCTTTATTAAGGCCGACACCCACGGTGAGCGTCTCAAGGGCGCGCACCTGGTGCTGGATACCGTGACCGTGACCGGTACCGAAAACCTGATGATGGCCGCGGCCCTGGCCGATGGCACCACCATTATCGAGAACGCTGCCCGCGAGCCCGAGGTGGTGGACCTGGCCAACTGCATCAACAGCCTCGGCGGCAAGGTGAGTGGCGCCGGCACTGACACCCTGACCATCGAGGGGGTGGAGCGACTCCATGGCGGTCGTTACTGCGTGCTGCCCGACCGTATTGAGACCGGCACCTACCTGGTAGCGGCGGCGATCACCGGTGGCCGGGTCAAGCTCAAGGACACCCGCCCCGACCTGCTGGAGGCGGTGCTGGACAAGCTGCGCGAGGCCGGTGCCGACATCGAGACCGGTGAGGACTGGATTAGCCTGGATATGCATGGCCGCCGACCGAAGGCAGTGAGCATCGAGACCGCTCCGTACCCCGCTTTCCCCACCGACATGCAGGCGCAGTTCACCGCCATGAACTGTGTTGCCGAGGGCGAGTCGGAGATCATCGAGACCGTGTTCGAGAACCGCTTCATGCACGTGCAGGAGCTGCAGCGCATGGGTGCCGATATCCGCCTCGATGGCAACAGTGCCTTCACCACCGGGGTGCCGCGCCTGAGCTCGGCGCCGGTGATGGCCACCGACCTGCGTGCATCGGCCTCGCTGGTGCTGGCCGGGCTGGTGGCCGATGGAGAGACGGTGGTGGATCGCATCTACCACATCGACCGCGGCTACGAGTGTATCGAAGAGAAGCTGGCCCAGCTCGGTGCCTCGATTCAGCGCGTGCCGGAAAAACACTTCAACCGTTCCGCGATGCTGGACGTGATGCCATGAGTGATACCCTGACGATTGCCCTCTCCAAGGGGCGCATCTTTAAAGAGACCCTGCCGCTGCTGGCCCACGCCGGCATCGAGCCGCT
>JBFFRO010000211.1:0-3797 GCA_041572995.1 Thiohalomonadaceae bacterium | reverse complement strand
GCGCGATATCGCTATGGTCTTTCAGGAGCCGATGACGGCGCTCAACCCGCTCTACCCGGTCGGAGACCAGCTTATGGAGCCGCTGCTGTTGCACGAGGCTCTGGATCGTCGTGAGGCGCAGCAGCGTGCCGTAGCCCTGCTTGAACGGGTCGGTATCGACAATGCTGTCGAACGCATGAAGGCCTTCCCACACATGCTCTCCGGCGGCCAGCGCCAGCGTGTGATGATCGCCATGGCCCTGGCCTGTCGACCCAAGCTGCTGATTGCCGATGAACCCACCACCGCGCTGGATGTGACCATTCAGCGTCAGATCCTCGACCTGCTCGATGAACTGCAGGCTGAGTTCGGAATGGCGGTGCTGATCATTACCCACGACCTCAACCTGGTGCGTTATTTCGCCGACAGGGTCTGCGTCATGGAGCAGGGGCGACTGGTGGAGCAGGGGGAGGTGGAGAGCCTGTTTGCCGCGCCGCAGCATCCCTATACTCAAAAGCTGCTGGCCAGTGAGCCTGAACCCCTGAGCGGGCGGCTGCCGGACAGGGATGCCGCCCCCCTGTTGCAGGCCGAGCAACTGCGTTGTTACTTCCCCATCAAGCGCGGCCTGCTTCAGCGCACGGTGGACCACTTCCGCGCCGTTGACGGCGTGGATATTGAGCTGCGCCCTGGTGAAACCCTGGGTATCGTCGGCGAATCGGGCTCGGGCAAGACCACCCTCGGCATGAGTCTGCTGCAGCTGCAGCGTAGCGAGGGGCCGATTCACTTCGACGGCCAGCGTATCGACACACTCGGTGAGCGCGAGCTGCGACCCCTGCGCCGCGAGTTCCAGGTGGTGTTCCAGGACCCTTTCTCCTCGCTCTCGCCACGCATGAGTATCGAGGCGATCATCGGTGAGGGGCTGGAACTGCACTTCCCCGAGCTGGATGCCGCGGCCCGGCGCGAGCGTATCCTCTCGGTGCTGCGCGAAGTGGGCCTGGAGGAGGGGATGCTGGGGCGCTATCCGCATGAGTTCTCTGGCGGCCAGCGCCAGCGTATCGCTATCGCCCGCGCCCTGGTGTTGGAGCCGAAGCTGCTGCTGCTGGATGAGCCCACCAGCGCCCTGGATGTGTCGGTGCAGAAGCAGGTGCTGGCGCTGCTGCACGAGCTTCAACAGCGCCACGGTATCGCCTATCTCTTTATCTCCCATGATCTCAAAGTGGTGCGTGCCATTGCCCACCGGGTGATGGTGATGCAGGCCGGCAAGGTGGTCGAGGCCGGCGAGACCCAGGCGCTCTTTGATAACCCCCGCGAAGCCTATAGCCAGCGCCTGCTGCGTGCCGCCCTGTTTACCGAGGCTGTTGAGTAAACCCGGAAGCAGTGCGGGCAGTCTGCACCGTAAATCATTACTCCTAAGCCCTTCATCGTCGTCGCCTGGCGGCCGTCAGGCTGCGCGGCGGAGATAAGCGATGCTGCTATAGTGGCACGATGGAGCGACGTTTCCTTTGCGATGAAATGCTGAAGCGACTGGGGCGCTGGTTGCGTGCGGCAGGCTATGACACCGCTATTGCCGAAAACGGCGAGACGGATGCCGCGCTGCTGGCGAAGGCGGTGGGGGAAGGGCGTCTGATGCTCAGCTGTGATCGCAAACTGGCCGAGCACCGTGCGGCGCAAGGACACCTGTTGCTTCTGGAGGCGAACAGCCTCGATGCACAGCTGCACGAGGTGGACGAGCGCCTGTCACTGCAGTGGAACTACCGGCCCTTTAGTCGCTGCCTGGTCTGCAACACTCCCATTGAGGAGCGTCTCGCAAGCGAGGTGAAACTGCCGGAGGAGGTCGCGCGTGAACAACCGACCGTCTACTGGTGTCCGCGCTGCGAAAAGGCCTACTGGGAGGGCTCACATGTGCGCCGCATGCGTCGGCGCCTTATGGAGCTGGAGGCAGGTCGTTAGATACTGCCTGACTGGCGGGTAACGTCCACGTACATGGTCAGGTACTGACCAGGCTGCAGGTATTTCTCACCCTGTAGGCGATTCCAGCGTTTGATGTTGGCGATACTCACTCGAAATCGCTGGGCGATACGTGCCAGCGAGTCACCGCTGCGCACGGTATAGCCGATGCGCCGGCGGGTGGTATCGGCGTAGGGGTGGACGAAGTCCGCCGGATTGAGCTCAGAGACCTGTTCCTCCCGCTTGGTCCAAATGACCAGGGTCTGGCCCGGGCGCAGGGTGTCGCGCGGCGCCATGCCGTTCCACTTGGCCAGGCTCTGGATGCCGACCTGGTAGCGTTTGGCGATCTCCCACAGGGTGTCGCCGTTGCGCACCCGGTACTCCACCTTAATGCCATCACGCGTGCGTTGTTGCTGACGTTTGAGGCGATTGTCGGCGCTGAGGCGGTAACGGCTCAGGTCCCTGCGTGCCACCGGGATGATCAGGGTGCGTCCGGCGCGGATACTGTTGCCGCGCATGCCGTTGACCTTCTTGATGAGCGCCGTGGTGGTGCGGTAGCGCTCTGCAATCATCCCCAGGCTATCACCATTACGAATGGTATGACGGGCCCAGTGGATCCGCTGGTCACGTGGGTAGTCGGCCAGGCGCTGGCGGAAGGCTTCGACCTTTTCCACCGGCAGCAGCAGGTGGTGGGGGCCATCCGGGTCGGTGGCCCAGCGATTGAAGCCGGGGTTGTACCAGTAGATATCTTCCAAATCGATACCGGCCAACTCGGCGGCCAGGTCCAGGTCAATCTGCGAATCGACCTCGACGCGGGCCAGCACCGGCTGGTTGGCTATGGGCTGGAGCGTTACCTCGTAGGCCTGCGGCGCGTTCACCAGCATGCTGATGGCCAGCAGCTTGGGCACGTAGCCCTCGGTCTCGCGTGGCAGGTCCAGGGAGAAGAAGTCAGTCGGCTTGCCGCGTGCGCGGTTACGGCGCACGGCCCGGGCCACAGTGCCCTCGCCAGAGTTATAGGCCGCCAGCGCCAGTAGCCAGTCGCCGTCAAAGTGGCGGTGTAGGTACTGGAGGTAGTCCAGGGCCGCACGGGTGGCCTCATGGATATCCCGCCGCCCGTCGTACCACCAGCTCTGGCGAAGGCCGAAGCGGCGGCCGGTAGCAGGCACGAACTGCCACAGGCCGGCAGCGCGGCCGTGGGAGTAGGCAAAGGGCTGGAAGGCGGACTCGACCACCGGCAGCAGGGCAATCTCGCTGGGCATGCCGCGCCGTTCCACCTCTTCAATGATCAGGTGCAGGTAGGGCTGGGCTCTTTCAGCAACCCGGTCCAGGTAGCTCTGGTGTCGGGCAAACCACTTCAGCTCCGCATCGATACGGGAGTCGCTCTGACCGATGAGGCTAAAGCCTTCACGCAGGCGTGCCCAGAGGTCGTTGGGCGGTGTGCAATGCTGGGCCTGACGCTCTTCCATGCGCTCCCATACCGGCAGCGGCTTTTCGATGGTGGGCTTGGTCTGTACGGTAGTGACGGGCTCACTGGCCTCGGAGACAGGCTTGAGCGCGGTCATCGGCATCTGGCAGGCACCGAGAGTCAGCACTGCCAGAAGGGGAAAGATTCGGATTAACAAGGGATTAGTCCGTGTTTCTTGGGTATTTTTGCATTGTAAGCGTGTGGCGACGGGGCTTCAAGCTAGTCGAGGGTGTCCTTCCAGTGACGGACAACGGCGAAGAGGTCCGCTCCGGGCTGGATGTTTCTTGCAGCGAAGCGCTCGGCGGCAGCGCGCAGCCCCTCATCGTGATAGTGCAGGAAGGGGTTAAAGGTCTTCTCCTCGGCCAGGGTGGTCGGCACGCTGGGCAGGCCCTGCCGGCGCAGTGCCTCG
>JBFFRO010000210.1:0-3841 GCA_041572995.1 Thiohalomonadaceae bacterium | reverse complement strand
GTTGCCGTGGCCCAGGTTCTCGAAGAAGCCAGGCAGACGCAGGGCGTTCATACCACCAGAGATGATCGGGGTGGTGGGCTTCATGCCGTACCACTTCTGGTTGTAGACCGGACCCTGACACTCATCACGCTCGATCATGTAGGCGATGATCTTGTCGGAGGCGTCGCCCTCCATCTTGCCGTAGCCCATGGTACCGACGTGGATACCGGAGGCACCCTGCAGACGGGACATCTTGGCCAGCACGAAGGCGGTGTAGCCGCGCTTGGAGCTCGGGGAGGTCACGGCACCGTGACCGGCACGGTGGTAGTGCAGGTACTGGTCAGCGTACTGACGACGGGCGGTGGTCACCATACCCGGGCCGCCAACGTAGCCGTCGACCAGGAAGGCCACCTTGTCGGCGTCGGGACCGAAGGTCTCGAGGATGTAGTCAGCACGGGCGCACATCTCGTAGTGGTCGTCAGCGGTGATGTTGGCGGAGAACAGCTTGGCCTCACCGGTCTCATCCTGGGCGCGCTTCATGGCGTCGGCGACCAGCGGGATCACCTTCTTGGTGGGGCAGAAGACCTGGTTACCCTGGGGCTCGTCGTTCTTGATGAAGTCACCACCGAGCCAGAACTGGTAGGCGGCCTCGGCGAAGGGCTCCGGACGCAGGCCCAGCTTGGGCTTGATGATGGTACCGGCGATGTAACCACCGTTCTCGACCGGACGGCCAAGGATGCGCCACATGTCGCTGATGTCCTTGGACGGACCGTCGAACAGCTGGATCATGCGCTCAGGCATGTAGAAGTCGTACATCTTGAGGTAGGCGCAGTCGCCCATACCCTGGTTGTTACCGATGGTCAGGGTCAGGAAGGAGACCAGCATGGTGCGACCGTCGATGACGTTGCGGTCGAACAGGTCCATCGGGTAGGCGATGCGCAGCTCTTCGGTGGCCTCGTCGATCATGTACACCAGGGCGTCGACACCCTTGGTGAAGTCGTCGGTGGTGCTGACCTCAACGTTGGTACCGGTGGAGGACTCGGCAGCGACGTGGGCGGCGACTTCCAGGAAGCCGTAACCCTCGGCGGGCTTCATTTTGTAAGCAACCAGGACGTGCTTACCGCCAGCAATCAGATCTTCTTCCTTCAGGGAGAGATCGGCGTAACGTGCGGACTGATCCATTATTGGATACCCCTCAATCGTTAGTGAATGATTCGGTTATGCGTAGCGCGCGGCTCCGCAGTGGACGCGCACTATAACTAGCGCCCCACCATAAGACAATTCATGATTAATGATAATGATGATAAGTTTTTATTATGGATAGACCGACGGTAATAGCAGCGTAACCACCGAGCCAGGGGCACCATGACCCAGCCATCGCTCCTGGTGTTGCAGGCGCAGTTGCAGGGCGTCGGCCACATCCCCCAGAATGTTGCGCGCCAGCACCGCGCCATAGGCGTGGTAGTGAAGCTGGGAGCAGATAACCGGCTCATCCAGGGCATCGCGCCACTGGGGGTGGAAGTCGCTCCAGGCCACCAGCGGCTGGTCATCCAGCTTGTGGTCGCGCAACAGCCACTGGTTCGGCCCCAGCAACATCTCGAAGCCACGCATCCCCGGGAGTACCACCTTGAGCGAGCCCCCCAGCCGCAGTACCGCCAGGCGTATCGGGTTGTAGTGCTCTGCCGCCATCTTCACCTGCAGGCGGCGTGGGACCATGTGACGTGGACGACTGCCATTCATCCGACACCTCTTCCTAGAAGCGGGCCACGGGGATTCGACCCATAGATAAGGTGTAGACGCGACGGCGTTAAGTGGCAAGTCGCTAGTGGGACAAGGGTGTAACCTGCAGCCAATGGCAGGAGTTTGCCGTGGCCTTGTTCAGCACTTATTATCATTCACATAAGATAGTCTTATGGATCAAATGACCGCATGAATATCACCCTGCGCCAGCTCACCGTGTTCGCCGCCGTCGCCCGCCACGGCAGCTTCACCCGTGCCGCCGAGGAGTTGCACCTCACCCAGCCTGCCGTCTCCATGCAGGTCAAGCAGCTCGAGGGCCAGCTGGATGTGGCCCTGTTCGAGCAGCTGGGTAAAAAGATCTACCTCACCGAGGCCGGCGAGGAGGTGTACCACTACAGCCGAGAGATCAACCAGCAGCTCGAGGAGCTGCAGACGGTGCTCGACAATCTCAAGGGACTCGAGCAGGGCAAGCTGCGCATCTCCGTGGCCACCACCGCCAACTACTTCGCCCCGCAGCTACTGGCCGAATTCGCCCGCCGCTACCCCGAGGTAACGGTAAGCCTAGATGTGACCAACCGCCAGGCACTGCTCAGCCAGCTGGCGGAGAACGAGGTGGACATGGTGATCATGGGCCAGCCCCCCGAGGGGATGGAGCTGGAGGCCGGGGCCTTCATGGAGAACCCGCTGGTGGTGATCGCCCCGCCGGGCCACCATCTGGCCGGGCAGGCGCACATCCCCTTCGAGGAGCTGGAAAAGGAGACCTTCCTGGTGCGCGAACCCGGCTCCGGTACCCGCGGTGCCATGGAACGCTTCTTTCAGGCCCACGGCGTCGCCCTCACCCCCGGCATGGAAGTGAGCTCGGACGAGGCGATCAAGCAGAGCGTACAGGCCGGACTGGGCCTTGGGGTGATGTCACAGCATGCGGTGGAGATGGAGCTGAGTCTGGGACGCCTGCAAATTCTGGACGTGCAGGAGTTTCCCATCGTCCGCCACTGGTACGTGGTGCATCGCAAGGGCAAACGCCTTTCGCCCCCGGCGCTGGCCTTCAAACAGTTCCTGCTCTCCTCCGTTTCCGCCAGCTACCCCTCGCCCTCGGCGCTCATCGCCGCGGACTGAAACGATAAAGGCGGCCCGAGAGCCGCCTTTATCGTTTCACCGCTCCACCGTTCAGGCGGGCTCGTCACCCAGCGGCAGGTCGGGAGCGACCTCCTCCTCCCGGGGCAGGGCCTGCTGGCCACTCTTGCCGTTGTCGATCACCTCGGCAGCGCTGCCCGGGGCAACCATACGCTCGACGTAGTCACCCTGGCTCTGCACCTGCGAGGCGATCTCCTCGTTGGTCACACCGCCGTGTGCGCTGCGGGTGTCAAAGAAGGCATGCATCTCGTTAATGATGGCCTCCAACTCCGACCCGTCCTTGTGCATCTCCAGCACGTGGCGCGGCCACTCCAGGTTGATGGCGCCGACGCCGGCGTAGGTCACGCTGAACAGGCGTGAGACCAGCACCACCGGATTGACACTGACGCGGGTGATCTCACCCTCGCTCTCGCGCGAGTCATGCACCGCCTTGCCGACACGGGTGGAACGACGTTGATAGGTGCCCTCGGCACGACTGTAGATGAGCAGCGACTGGAAGGGGATCTCGGCCCAGAAGAGGTGGCTAAGATTGAGCAGTAGACGGCCGAAGACCCACATCATCAGCATCACGAAGAGCATCGACCAAAGGCCCGAGGCGATACTGGCGGCCTCCTCGCCGGCTCGCTTCATATCCATCTGTGCCAGTGCCAGGACATCGTCCACCATGGTCACCAGCAACAGCACGGCGCCCAGCAGCATCAGCTGGCTGAGCACAGTGGCCGCCATGCGCCCTATCTGGAACGGCTTGGGGTAGTGCAGCGGCTCGTAGGTCGGCTGGGTTTCCTCCAGCAGTTCATAGGAGAACTCCCGGGAGTTGGTGTCCTCCTGGTAGCCGTGATGGTAGATACGGTTGGGCACCTCCAGCTGCCAGCGCTTGACCATCACGCCGTTCTTCATCTGGTTGTAGATCTCCTTGGCACCGTTGACGTCCTTCTGCCAGTTGTCGCCACGCTCACTGGAGACATCGGTCAGCGGGTTGGCCATCGAC
>JBFFRO010000209.1:0-3848 GCA_041572995.1 Thiohalomonadaceae bacterium | reverse complement strand
GCGCACCCGGGCCCAGGCCTCGGCATCGGGATGGGGGGTATAGGCACCATCCTCGTCATGCATCTCGCGGCCAGTCACCGGCGGGTTAAAGGCGCAGATGAGGCGCATATCCTCACTGCCGCCACGCAACAGGTGCTCGTCGTTGTCGTTGAGCAGGTAGAGGGTGCCGTCCTTGATCGGATGCACCTCACCCGTCTTCAAGTCCTCGATCTCACCATCGCCGGCGACACAGTAGACCGCCTCGACGTGGTGCTTGTACCAAATGTGGGTTTCCGTCCCGGCCTTGATGATGGTCTCGTGGAAGGAGAAACCGGCCGCGTCGTCGTTCAGCACGAAGCGGCGGCTGACCCAGTTACCGTTCTCGGCATGGACCTCGCGATCGGAGCCAATAATCTCGTTAAGGGTACGAACGATCATGCGGCGGTGTCCCCACTTCTGGCGCTATCCTTCTGATCGAGCAGCTCGCCGATCACCTCGTCGATGATGACCATCCCCTTGCGCAGGGTATCCTCATCGATAATCAGCGAGGGCAGGAACTTGACCACGTTGTCATCGGCACCGGCCAGCTCGATCACCAGTTGCTTTTCGAAGGCCCTGGCAGAGACCTCACCGGCAAAGCCGCTGCGTTCGATATCCAGGCCCCAGACCATACCGCGGCCACGCAGCTCGATGTCGAGGCGCCCCTGGTACTTGTCGACGATCTTGCCCAGCTCTTCGGCCATGATCTGACCCTTGTACTTAATCGCCTCGGCAAAGTCGTCGTTGTCCCAGTAGCTGAGCGCCTTCTCGGCGGCGATGAAGGCGAGGTTGTTACCACGGAAAGTGCCGGTATGCTCGCCAGGCTGCCACTGATCCAGCTCGGGGCGCATCAGCAGCAGGGCCATGGGCAGGCCGCCACCGATGGACTTGGAGACGGTGACCATGTCGGGCTTGATCCCTGCCTCCTCGAAGCTGAAGAAGGTGCCGGTACGGCCGTTACCCATCTGGATGTCGTCGATAATGAGCAGGATGTCGTACTCGCGGCACAGGGCCTCGAGCTGCTGCAGCCACTCGATGGAGGCGACGTTAATACCGCCCTCGCCCTGCACGGTTTCGACGATGATGGCCGCCGGCAGGTCGATGCCGGAGGAACCGTCCTCGAGGAACTTGCGCAGGTAATCGATGGTATTCACGCCGGGCCCGAAGTAACCATCAAAGGGCACCGAGTCGGCATTGTTGCGCGCGCCGTAGGACTCATCGCGATAGAAGTCGTTACCGGTGACTGCCAGCGAACCCATGGTCAGGCCGTGATAGCCGTTGGTAAAGGCGATGATGTTGGAGCGACGCTTGACCATACGCGCCAGCTTCAGTGCCGTCTCCACCGCATTGGTGCCGGTGGGGCCGGTGAACTGCACCTTGTACTCCAGGTTACGCGGAGCAAGGATGGTATCGCGGAACTTCTGCAGGAAGTTCTTCTTCGCCACCGTGGCCTTGTCCAGGCCATGGACGATACCGTCATGCTGCAGGTACTCGATCAGCGCCTCGCTGATCAGCGGGTTGTTGTGACCGTAGTTGAGGGTACCGGCCCCGGCGAAGAAGTCGATGTACTCATTGCCCTGCTCGTCGTAGAGAAAGGCCCCCTTGGCAACATCGAACACCGCCGGGAAGGCGCGGACATAACCGCGAACCTCGGATTCCATCTCTTCAAATATGCGCATAAATCACCTCATTACCATGGTTATCTGCGGCCCTCAGGGGGATACGCAGAAGAATTTCGCTCTCGTGCTCACCCTCACCGAAGGCGGCCTCATTCAGGAACAGCTCTTCCTCCAGCCCCTCGCCGTGCTCCTCCGCAAAGCGTTCGAAAACGCGGCGTGATGCCTGGTTGCTGGGGTTGACGGTGGACTCGATGGTGCTCACCTCGCGACCGATCTCACGCGATAGCAGCGCCAGCAGCATCTCCCGCGCCAGGCCACGCCCGCGCATGCTGGGGTCGACGACGACCTGCCAGACAAACAACGTCGATGGCGAGTCGGGGCGGCGGTAGGCGGAGATAAAGCCCACTGCCTCGCCCTGAAACTCTGCCAGCACGCAGGTTTCGGCAAAGTGCTCACAGAGCAGGTAGTAGCTGTAGGGAGAGTTCACATCGAGGGGGGGATTGGCGGCGACCAGCCGGTGCACGGCGAGGCCATCCTCCTTGAGCGGCCTGCGTAGGCAGACCTCCTTTTTTTCGTCTTGCTGAAACATAGCTCCTGCACAAGTTGCGAATAGTATGTACACTAAAGATTAGCACAGTAAAGATTTGCGGGCAAATTATGGTCAATGAAGAACAAACATGTCATTTTAGGTTTCAGGAGTTGCTCCGCGACTGGTCAACTGACGAATTTGAAAGGCAATACTTGATGGAAACCTATGATCAGGTGCTGGTCTCGCTGCGGCAGATCATTCGTGCAATTGATTTGCACTCTAAGAAACTTGAGCGTGAATCGGGACTAACTGGGCCCCAGTTATTACTCATGCAAATGGTTGCCCAGTACGGCGAGGTCACCGCCGGGGTGCTGGCCCGCGAGGTGAGCCTGAGCCAGGCCACGGTGACCTCTATCATCGACCGACTAGAGAAGAAGGCCTACCTGCGACGTGAGCGTAGTGCCGATGACAAGCGCAAGGTGCTGGTGAGTCTGACCGAGGCCGGTGCCCTGGTGCTGGAGAAGGCGCCGACGCTAATGCAGGAGTCCTTCATTAAGTCCTTCGGCCGCCTGGAGGAGTGGGAGCAGAACCTGCTGCTCTCCTCCCTGCAGCGCGTGGCCAACATGATGAACGCCGACGAACTGGATGCCGCGCCGCTGCTGGATAGCTCGGATGAGCAGGTGATTAAGACCGGCTGAGCTGTACACATACCGGCATAAAAAAAGGCCCGCTTTCGCGGGCCTTTTTCATGTTCACCGTTGAGGGGCTTAGCCCTTCTTGCTGGCGATCATGTCGTGAATGATGGGGGCCAGGATCAGCTCCATGGCGAAGCCCATCTTGCCGCCAGGCACGACGATGGTGTTCGGGCGGGACATGAAGGAGCCGCTAATCATGTTCAGCAGCATCGGGAAGTCGACACCAAACTTCGTCGGATCGCGGAAGCGGATGACGATGAAGCTCTCATCCGGGGTGGGGATGTCGCGGGTGATGAAGGGGTTGGAGGTGTCGACGGTGGAGACACGCTGGAAGTTGATGTCGGTCTGCGAGAACTGCGGGGTAATGTAGTTCACGTAGTCGGGCATGCGACGCAGGATGGTGTCGACAATGACATCAGCAGAGTAGCCGCGCTCGGCGCCATCGCGATGGATCTTCTGGATCCACTCCAGATTGACGATGGGCACCACACCCACGCCCAGGTCCACGTGCTGGGCCACGTTGCTGTTCTCGGTCTTCACCAGGCCGTGCAGACCCTCGTAGAAGAGCACGTCGGTCTCCTCGGTGATCTCCTCCCAGGGGGTGAACTCACCGGGGGCATAGGTGTTGCCGTCGTTGATGCGGGCGCTGTGGTGCACGGACTCTTCATCGCTGTGGATGTAGTAGCGACGCTGGCACTTGCCGGTGTCGGCGTAGGACTTGAAGGTGTCCTCCAGGCGGTCGAAGAGGTTGGCGTTCTCACCGAAGTGGCTGAAGTGGTTGTTGCCCTGCTCGGCGGCCTTGGCCATCGCGTCCTTCATCTCGGCGCGGTTGTAGCGGTGATAGCTGTCACCCTCGATGATCAGGGGGGTGATCTTCTCGCGGAAGAAGATGTGCTCAAAGGCGCGCTTGACGGTGGTGGTACCGGCACCGGAGGAGCCGGTCACGGCGATTACAGGGTTCTTGGCGGACATGGGCAAGCTCCTTGG
>JBFFRO010000208.1:0-3855 GCA_041572995.1 Thiohalomonadaceae bacterium | reverse complement strand
CGCTCGGTCAGGTGGCGGATGATCCCCTGAATGTCGATTACGGAGATGGGGTCGACGCCGGCAAAGGGTTCGTCGAGGAGGATAAAGCGTGGCTCGGTGGCCAGGGCGCGGGCGATCTCCACCCGTCGCCGTTCGCCGCCGGAGAGGCTCATGCCCAGACCGTCACGGATGTGGGTGATGTGCAGCTCCTCCAGCAACTCCTCCAGCTTGGCCTCGCGCTGGGCGCGGTCCAGCTCGGGGCGGGTCTCGAGTACGGCCATGATGTTGTCGGCGGTGCTGAGCTTGCGAAACACCGAGGCCTCCTGCGGCAGGTAGCCGATACCCAGGCGCGCCCGCTCATGCATCGGCAGGGCGGTGATGTCGTTGTCGTCGATGAGGATACGCCCACGGTCGCAGGGGACCAGACCCACTACCATGTAGAAGCTGGTGGTCTTGCCCGCGCCGTTGGGGCCGAGCAGGCCCACCACCTCGCCGCTGTGCACTTCCAGACTGACCTCACGGACCACGTCACGGCGCTGGTAGCGCTTGCCGATGGCCT
The DNA here is from genome assembly GCA_041572995.1 of Thiohalomonadaceae bacterium. GTDB lineage: Bacteria > Pseudomonadota > Gammaproteobacteria > Thiohalomonadales > Thiohalomonadaceae > JBFFSW01. The sequence goes on along the minus strand of JBFFRO010000208.1, from coordinate 3,317 downwards.
CGGCACGCAGGCGAACGGCTTCACTCATCTTCGTTCTCCGTGTCTTTTGGCGGTAGGAACAGCACCTCGACGCGGCCACTCTCGCCACCTTCGGCCTGGATGTGGTCACGCCTGAGGTCGTAGTCGATGCTCTCGCCGCTGAAACGGTCACCGTCCTGGCGTAGCAGGGCCTCACCACGCAGGCTGATGATACCTTCGCTGGTGATGTAGTCGATGCGCTGGGCCTCGCCGATGACCTTCTCGCTACGCCCCTCGGGCAGCTGGCTAAAGCGGGCCGGACGGCCCTCGGCGCGCAGGGAGTCCATGCTCTCGCCCTTGCGCCGCACCTCCACCTTGTCGGCCTCCAGGGTGAGGCTGCCCTGGCGCATTTCAACCGCGCCGCTGTAGGTGCTGACCCCGTGACGCTCATCAATAGTGACGCGCTCGGCCTTGATGCTAATCGGCTGCTGCCGGTCGGTATCCAGGGCTGCGGCGGCGGGGGCCAGGCCGAGCAGCAGCAGGCCTGCCTTAAGGTGTCGTCGGATCATAGGTCCCCCTCACCTGGGCTGGGAGCTCCAGTCGTTGTTCATCGATATAGGCGCGCATGCCCAACGCATTGATGGTCGCTCGGGCATCGCTGATGCGCACCGGGGCGTCGCTCTCGGCGTAACCCTCCCGGGGGCGTATGCTCATGTGCTCGCTCTCCAGTCGCAGACGGGAGCTTCCCGGGCTGGCCGAGCGGCTCAGACTTACCTGGCCGTGCAGGTCCAGCTCTTCACCCTGCTGCAGGAGCACGCCACTATCCGCCTTCAGCTGCCAGTGTTGGCCCTGTTCATCACGTAGCCGGATACGGGGGGCGATCAGGGTCGCACTGTCGCTGCTGTCATGGTGTAACAACTGCTGGCTACTCAGTTTTTCACGGGGGCGGCCCTGCTCATCCATTCGCACCACCTCCAGCTCCCGGAAATAGTAGTCGATGCGCTCTTTGGCGGGTTTGGCGCTACGGGGTTGCTCGCGCTGGTGCTCCTTGAGCAGCCAGCTGCCGCCAAGCAGCAGCAGCAGGAGGGTGATGTAGAGCAGTGGGCGGCGCACCGGCTCAGCGCAGGTAGGGGGCCAGGGCTTCGTCGAGATTGCCCTGGGCCGAGAGGATGAGCTCGCAGAGGTCGCGGGCGGCGCCACGGCCACCCCCATGCTCGGTGGTCCAGTGGGCGTGTTGCTTGACCAGCGGGTGGGCATCCTGCACCGCTACCGCCAGTCCCACCCGACGCAGGATCGGCAGGTCCACCACATCGTCGCCCACATAGGCCACCTGCTCGGCAGTGACCCCCAGCGTGGTGCACAGCTCCTCGAAGGCGGGCAGCTTGTCCAGCTTGCCCTGATAGACATGGGTGATGCCAAGGTTATTCATGCGGTGCTCGACCACCTTGGAATTGCGCCCGGTGATGATACCGATGGGCACGCCGCTCTTTTGCAGCATTTTCATGCCGTGACCATCGCGGGAGTGGAAGGCCTTGTACTCCTGGCCATCGTCGCCGAAGAAGAGGCTGCCGTCGGTGAGGACGCCGTCCACGTCGAAGATGACCAGGCGAATTTCACGGGCCTTTTCGATGATGTCCTGCATGCTCTTCCTTCAGGTTTTGGCTGTAGCCGCTTCGTTCTGATTCTATCAGACCACGCCGGCGCGCAGCAGATCGTGCATGTTGAGGGCGCCGAGCAGGGTGCCGTCGACGTCGGTTACCGGCAGGGCATTGATGCGCCGGCTATCCATCAGCTGCAGGGCCTCTACCGCCAGTTCAGCGGCGCCGATGGTGGTGGGCGTGGCGTGCATCGCCTCGGCCATCTTCAGCCCCTGAATGTCGGGTACGCCATGGTCGAGCAGACGGCGCAGGTCGCCGTCGGTAAATACCCCCAGCAGCTGCCCGCTGGCGTCGGCCACGCAGGTCATTCCCAGCCCCTTGCGGCTCATCTCCTCCAGTGCCTCGGCCAGGCTGGCCTCGGGGGGCACCTGCGGCAGTCGCTCGCCGGCATGCATGATGTCCTCTACCCGCAGCAGCAGGCGTCGGCCCAGGCTGCCGGCGGGGTGGGAGCGGGCGAAGTCCTCCTCGGTAAAGCCGCGGGCATCCAGTAGCGCCACTGCCAGGGCATCGCCCATGGCCAGAGCCGCAGTGGTGCTGGCGGTGGGGGCCAGCCCCAGCGGGCAGGCCTCCTTCTCCACGCTGACATCGAGGTGGGCATCGGCGGCCTGGGCCAGGCGGGAGGCGGGACGCCCGGTGAGGGCGATGAGCGGCACCTGCTGGCGCTTGATCACCGGCAGGATGGTGAGCAGCTCGTCGGTCTCGCCGGAGTTGGAGAGGGCCAGCACCACATCCTTGGGGGTGATCATCCCCAGGTCACCGTGGCTGGCCTCGCCCGGGTGGACGAAGAAGGCGGGGGTGCCGGTGGAGGCTAGGGTGGCAGCGATCTTGTCGCCCACGTGCCCCGATTTGCCCATGCCGGTGACGACCACGCGCCCCTCGCAGGCGAGGATCAGGCGACAGGCGCGGGCGAAGCTGTCATCAATACGCGACTCCAGCGCGGCCACCGCACGTGCCTCGATGGCGAGTACCTCGCGGGCGGCATCGATCAGACGCTGTTCGTCCATCGCCACTAGGCCTCGGGATAGCCCAGCTCGGCCAGTGCGGTGGCCAGGGTGGTGCGATCGGCGGTGCCCTCTACAGTCACCTGGCCGCTGGCCACCTCGACGCTCACCGAGGTGACGCCGTCGAGCTTGCCCAAGCCTTCTTCAATGGCGGAGGCGCAGCCGCCACACTTGATGTTCTGTGCCATGAATACTTCAGACATGATCACTACCTCCAGGTTCAGGCGGCGACTGCCAGGCTCGACAGGTAGAGCCAGTACATGTAGCCACAGTAGCCAGCCAATAGTGCGCTGCCTTCGATACGGTTCAGGCGGCCGGGGCCGCGAAAGCCGTAGGCGAAGATAAATAGTGCAATGGTGAGAGCGAACATCACCAGCATGTCGCGGCCGATCAACTCGTCGGGCATCACGGCGGGGGCAATCACCCCCGGCAGACCCAGTACCGCCAACAGATTAAACATATTGGAGCCCAGGACGTTGCCGATGGCAATGTCCGCCTCGTCCTTGAGCGCGCTCATCACCGAGGCGGCCAACTCAGGCAGGCTGGTGCCGATGGCGACGATGGTCAGGCCGATCACCAGGTCGCTGATGCCGGCCCAGGTGGCCACCTCAACCGCACCCCACACCAGCAGTCGCGAAGAGCCTACCAGTATTGCCATGCCGAGCAGTAGCCAGAAGAGGGCCCGACCCATGGGCATGTG
>JBFFRO010000207.1:0-3891 GCA_041572995.1 Thiohalomonadaceae bacterium | reverse complement strand
CGCACCAGGGTCAGGGCCACCACCGGCCCCAGTGAGGCCTCGGCACCGAAGTCCACGAGGGTGTTGAACAGCTGAAGCCCCAGCACCATGCCGACGAACAGGCCGGCGACGACGATGATGAGCAGCGACTGCACACCCACCGCATAGAGCTGGCGTATGACCAGGAACCAGCGTCCGCGCGGCAGCAGGCTCAGCAGTCCGGTAAGGATGGAGACAAAGAGGATGTGCGCGCGGCCCAGACGCTCGAATGAGGTGAGGCTGCGGTGACCGAGGGCCTGCATCTTGGTGAGCAACTCATCCATCAGCGTGCCCCCTCTTCGGCACCGGCCATCAGGTCCTCGTCATAGGGGGCTGCGGCGTAGTGGAAGGGCACCGGACCATCCGGCTCGCCCTTGAGAAACTGCTGCGCCCAGGCCGAGTCGGAACGGTCCAGTTCATCCGGCGTACCGTGGCCCACCACCTTGCCGTTAGAGAGCAGGTAGATGTAGTCGGCGATGGCCGCTGTCTCGGCCACGTCATGGGAAACGATGATCGAGGTCAGCCCCAGGGCATCGTTGAGGGTACGGATCAGCTTCACCAGCACGCCCATGGAGATGGGGTCCTGCCCGGTGAAGGGCTCGTCATACATGATCATCATCGGGTCCAGGGCGATGGCGCGGGCCAAGGCCACACGCCGGGCCATACCGCCGGAGAGCTCCGAGGGCATCAGGGTGCGGGCACCGCGCAGTCCCACCGCCTCCAGCTTCATCAGTACCAAGTCGCGGACCATGGACTCGGGCAAGTCACTGTGTTCGCGCAGCGGGAAGGCAACGTTGTCGAAGACATTGAGGTCGGTGAGCAGGGCGCCGGACTGGAACAACATGCCCATGCGCTTGCGTAGCTGGTAGAGGCGGCCACGGCTGAGCTCGGGCACCGACTCGCCATCCACCTCGATGGAGCCCGCGTGCGGGCGCAGCTGACCGCCGATCAGGCGCAGCATGGTGGTCTTGCCGGTGCCGGAGGGGCCCATGATGGCGGTCACCTTGCCCCGTGGGATGTCCAGATCCACACCATCGAAGATAGGCCGATCGCCACGGGCAAAGTGCAGGCCGCGGATGCGCACCAAAATGTCGTCGTCGCTTGTCATGCTTGGATTGTTGTTCTTTCTCTTTACCGGCGTTGTCCCTAACGCAATCCGGGGAGTTTCAGTCATTGCTAATGGTGGGTCAAGCACTCACCACACACCCAGAAGGCCCGCGATCTGCTGTGCCGCCTCCAAAGTAGCAATATCCGGGGCCTCACCCGGAGCCCCTTCGATCACCAGCAGGGCCAGCCCTTCCCCCTCCACCAGCGCCTCGATGGCGTGGCGCAGAGCCATGGGTTCGGTGGGCCCGCTCAGGCGTTTAACCACGGGTTCCACATCGCCGGGACCGCGTACCCCCTCCCCCTCCTCACGGAAGAGGGCAAAGTCATCATCCAACTCATCCAGCCCCTCCGGCTCCTCCCCCTCGGGCAGCAGCAGGGCTCGGAATCGGTTAGCGTAGAAGTCGAGGCGCCACTCCGCGGGCAGCCCCTCGGGGTAGTAGCTACCAACCCACTGGGGGTGTTCCAGGCCGCGGGCGGCAATATGCAGTTCACGCATGGCTCTCGTGGCGGCTACAATGGCCGCATCATTTGGTGGAAAGGTATCAAGGGTAGCGGTCCATGGGCGAAGTCGTCACCTTCAAGCGCCCCTCGCTGAAGGAGAAGCACAAGGGTAAAGGCCTCTGCAAGAGCGGCTTCCATAAGTGGGAGGCGCTCAAGGAGCGTCCCTTTGACGTCAAGCAGGGACGACTAATCACCGTCTACCGCTGCAAGCGCTGTGGCGCCACCCGCAACCGGGCCGAATAGCTTGATCAGCGAATATTAGCGCACGATAATACGCCATCAGCCCTACCGGGCACAGGACAGACTCACCAGGCAAGGAACCACGCGTGTCCCGACTCACCCTACTCATTCTCCCACTGCTGCTGGCTGGCTGCGCCGCCTCACCCGATCGCCCAGCCAACGAGCAGGACCCCTGGGAGGGGATGAACCGCAAGGTCTACGCCTTCAATGACGCCTTTGACCGTCACCTGCTCAAGCCCGTATCCCAGGGCTACAAGGCAATCACCCCCGACCCGGTGGAGCAGTCGGTCACCAACTTTTTTTCCAACCTCGATGACCTGACCGTGGTCTTCAACGACCTGCTACAGGGCAAGTTCGGTCAGGCGGCCATGGACTTCAGCCGCTTCACCTGGAACACCACCGTGGGTATCGGTGGCCTCTTCGATGTCGCCTCTCACATGCAACTGCCCAAGCACGAGGAGGACTTCGGTCAGACTCTGGGGGCGTGGGGCTTGGAGCCCGGCCCCTATGTGGTACTCCCCTTCCTCGGTCCCAGCACCCTGCGTGACACCGCTGGCCTGCCGGTGGACTGGTACAGCGACCCGCTGTGGCTGGGTATTGAAGACCAAACTACCTACTGGAGCGCCTACGCCCTGCGCACCGTCGACAAGCGCGCCGGCCTGCTGCGCGCCTCGCGGATCATGGACCAGGCGGCCCTCGATCCCTACGCCTTCATGCGCGATGCCTACCTGCAGCAACGCCGCAGCCTGGTCTACGACGGTGAACCGCCGATGGAGGATGACTTCTTCGACGACATGTTCTTCGAAGAGTAGTCCCGCTACCTTGCAATCGGGCCGCATGCCCGATTTAATGCCCCCTTTCGACCCTATCCATACCCCCAAGGAGTCCCATGCTCGGCCTTGCAGCTCTGGCGATACTCGTCGGTTTCATCCTTCTGGTCTGGGGCGCAGACCGCTTCGTCCTCGGCGCCTCGGCCACCGCCCGCAACCTGGGCGTGTCGCCACTGATCATCGGTCTGACCATCGTCGGCTTCGGCACCTCGGCACCGGAGATGCTGGTCTCGGCCATGGCCGCCGCCAATGGCAACCCGGCCATGGGGGTGGGTAACGCGCTGGGCTCCAATATCACCAACGTCGGCCTAGTGCTGGGTATCACCGCGCTGATCGTACCGCTCGCGGTCCACTCCAGCCTGCTCAAGCGCGAGTTCCCGCTACTGCTGGGGGTGATGGCCCTGACCCTGGTGCTGCTCTGGGACCGTGAGATGGGCTTTAACGACGGCCTGCTGCTACTCATCGGCATGGGCCTGATGGTGGCCTGGATGGTGCATCTGGGGCTGCGCCAGCGACGCAGCGAGACGGTCGGTGCACCGGGGCTTGAGCAAGACCCAATGGAGGAGGAGTTTGCCGAGGAGATCCCCGAGCACATGCCCATGGGTCGGGCCCTCTTCTGGCTACTGCTCGGCATGGCAATACTGGTAGGCTCTTCGCGACTGCTGGTGTGGGGTGCGGTTGAGGTGGCCTCCTGGGCCGGCATCAGCGACCTGGTGATCGGCCTGACCATCGTCGCCATCGGCACCAGCCTGCCTGAGTTGGCCGCCTCGGTGATGAGCGCGCTCAAGGACGAGGCGGATATTGCCATCGGCAACGTCCTGGGCTCCAATATGTTCAATCTGTTGGCGGTACTGGGTCTGCCGGGGGTGATTGCCCCCGCCGTAATGCCCGACGAGTTGATCGGCCGCGACATGCTGGTGATGTTCGCTCTCACCATTGCACTATTTATCTTCGCCTACGGCTTTCGCGGCCCCGGCCGCCTGAACCGTATCGAGGGCAGCGCGCTGTTGGCTGGCTACTGTGGCTACATGTACTGGCTCTACCTGTCGAGCCTGGCAGTCGCCGCCTGAACCTGGAGGTAGTGATCATGTCTGAAGTATTCATGGCACAGAACATCAAGTGCGGCGGCTGCGCCTCCGCCATTGAAGAAGGCTTGGGCACGCTCACCGGCGTCACCTCGGTGAGCGTCGAGGTG
>JBFFRO010000206.1:0-3920 GCA_041572995.1 Thiohalomonadaceae bacterium | reverse complement strand
GTGATGAGGCTTCCCAGCCAGAGCGAAACAAAGCTCTTGATGCTGGCCTCATTGGCATGCCCCGGGCGGTAGAGCACCTCGACTTTCTCACCGACCGAGTAGGCCGGCGGGTTGGAGCTAACGCGCGAGGTGATCTCCACCAGCTTGCCACTCGCATCGCTAAACACCACCATCGGTCGATAGCTGATCCCCCCCTCACTGGAGTGCGAGCGCAACAGCTTGATCACCTCGCCCTCGGCACTCAGCCCCTCATCCAGCAGTGAGCGGCTGTCGCTGTAAAGGTAAAAGCACAGCCCCAGCAGGACGGCACCGATGGCGCTAAAGGCCAGGCCCAACCATCCGATCCCTTTCATCCTCACTCCCTTTATCCGCTCGTGTCGCCATGCTCCGACGCAAATTTGTAGTTGCCACGCCCCGCCTGCTTGGCCCGATACATGGCCTCGTCAGCGCTCTTGAGCAGGGACTCCATGTCGGCACCATCCGCCGGATAGAGCCCGATACCGATGCTGGCGCCGATATAAACCTCGTGCCCCCGCAGGATAAACACTCGCTGCAGGGCATCGATGATATCGCCAGCGAGCCTGGCGATAACGTCACGCTCATCGAGATCCGAGAGGATTACGGTGAACTCATCACCACCGAGGCGCGCCACCGTGTCCACGGAACGCAAACACTCACGTACTCGTGAGGCGACGGAGACCAACAGCTCATCGCCGATATCGTGCCCAAGGGTATCGTTCACCTGCTTAAAGCGGTCCAGGTCGATGAAAAAGAGCGCGGTGCCCACCTTGTGGCGGTCACTCACATCGAGCTCGTGCTGCAGGCGGTCTCTGAACAGCAGGCGATTGGGCAATCGGGTCAACGGATCGTAATAGGCCAAACTCTGCAACCGCTCTTCGGTCTCCTTCTGCAGGGTAATGTCCTTAAATATACCCACGTAGTAACTGGGCTCACCCTCGGCGTTCCGAATCACGCTAACTGTCAGCCACTTGGGGTAAACCTCACCGGATTTTCGCCGGTCCCATATCTCGCCTGACCACTGACCATCGGACTGAAGTGCCATCCACATCGCCCGATAAAAATTCTCATCGTGACGACCGGAGCTGAGAATACTCGGGTTAACTCCCAGTACCTCATCGCGCGTATAGCCGGTGGTACGCTCGAACTCGGGATTAACGTCGATAATCTGCGAGTGGGCATTGGTGATGATGATCGACTCACCCGCATTCATGAACACCTCGCGAGCCAGAAGCAGATCCTTCTCGTCCTCGACCAACTGATCCATCATCTGATCCACCGAGGCGGCCACCCGCGCCAGTTCATCAACGCCGCTAATCTCGCAGCGAACCTGGCGGTTGCCCGCGGCAAAATCACCCGCCGTGCGCGCCAGCCTCTCAGCGCGGTGCGTCAACAGGAACTGGAGCATCATCATCAGCACCGCCGCCAGCAGAAAGATGGCGAAGAGGTTATACAGCGTCTGTTTATTCAAGGTATCGAGGCGCTTGGCCACGTGATAGCGGAAATCGACACGCTGAAAGAGCAACCCACAATACTGCTCTCGCAGGCCGCCACTGCCGCTGCGACAGACCGTGCCATAACCATCCATCCAGCGCCCGTCCTCACTCAGCCTGATAACTACCTTGCGCTGGTCGAGCACCTGCCTGACCAGTAAACCCTCCACTATCGGCAGCTGCTGGTGTAGCGGCATACCGGTATCCTGGCGACGCGTCGAGGCGATAATCTGCTGTCGCTCATTCGTCAGCAACATAATCTCGTTATCAGCCATAGTCCCGAAGGAGGCAATCATGCGTTCGACGCCAGCCAGCTGATTTAGCTCGAGCAGCAGCCTCAGGGTTCCCTGCATGCTGGTGATCCGGCTGCTCAGATCATTCCGGATCTCGATCTTCACCTGCTCTAGTGCACCGCTACGGCTAACCAGATAGGTGATAGAGATCTCCATCAGGGCAAAAAAGGTAATCAGCAGCGGAAACAGAAAGCGCATCGGCAGGCGTGACTTCATCTTATTCACCATCCACGCTAACGCACGTAACGATCGGTATGGATACGGGTCAGCGGCGTTCGCCTCAGCAGCCGCTGTTCGAGCATGTTTTCCCCCAGGCGCTCGATGGTGGCCTGAACATCCCCACCCTCGGCCAGCATCCGCTGATTGGCCTCCCTGTCGGGCAGGCGCAATCCCTCATACTGGGCGAGAATCGCCTCGGGATCATCGCCAAGGCGTCCGCGTGCCGCCATCCCCGCCATGGCCTCGCCCGGCTCTTCCCTCATCATGGCCACGGCTTTAAACCAACCGTTGACCAGACTCTGGACCTGCTCACTGTTCTCCTTAAGATAGTCGTTGTGGACCACCAGCACATCGATAATTTCGCCCGGGATCTCACGACTGGTGAAGAGCTCACGCGCACCAGCCGCCAGTAACCGGCTGCGCACCGGTTCGAAATTCACCACCGCGGCCACCTCGCCGCTCATATAGGCTCCCTCGTGGTCATCGACGCTGCGATGAGCCACCGACACATCGCTAAGCTGCATTCCGTTCAACTCCAGGGCGCGGGTGAGCATATAACCACCCAAGGCACTGCTCTCGACCGCGATGTAGTGCCCCTTCAGGTCGGCAAAACGCTCTATATCAGGGCGGGCAAGAATCACATCAGCCCCCTCCGAGATATCCATCACCGCAACGATACTTACCGGTATGTTGTCCTGTTCCAGCAACAGCACCTCATCCAGGGTCAGGCCGGCCGCATCCAGACTGCCGCTGCGAAACGCACGTATCACCTGGCTGGCGTCCACCAACTCCACCAGCTTGACCGACTCCGGCAGCCAGCCCATATCCTCGGCCAGGTAGAGCGGCTCGTAGCCGGGCCAGACGTTGGTGCCCAAGCGCAGTGGCTCACGCGAGGAGTCCGAACAGCCCGCCATGGTCAGCACGAGCAGTGCGGCCAGCAAACACCTCTGCAGCAGTTTCATATAGACTCCCCCCTATGTCCCAAGTGGAATCGGCGGTGAAAGCGCGGGTCAGATCACAATACCGTTGGCCTGTCCCTGTCATGCTTCAGTGCCAAGAATCAGTCTAGAATGAATATTGATACCCGAGGTTGCAACATGAAACGAGCCGGCCTGCTTTTATCCCTGCTGTTTTTTATGGTTTTTTTGCGGCCATTGATGGCCTATGCCGAACCTCCGCAGCAGATGCTCGAAGAGCTCTCGGTTGAGATGCTCGATGCCCTCGAGGCCGAGCGTGAGGCCATCCACCAGCGCCCCGACTACCTGTTCGAGCTGGTGGAGAAGACCCTCATCGAGCACGTCGACCTGGAGCGCATGTCACGCTGGGTGCTGGGCAAGCACTGGCGCCGCGCCAGTGAATCCCAGCAGCAGCGCTTCAGCCATGAATTCCGCACCCTGCTGGTTCGCTTCTATGTCTCGGCGCTGCTGGACGAACCGAAACAGCTGGACGAGCTGCTCGCTCACCGCCAGGGACTGATCGTCTTCCAGCCGGTACGTATGGGTGAGGAGGATCAGAAGTGTGTGGCCCGGGCCACGGTCAACCTGCCGGAGGGTCGCAGCGTGCCGGTGGTCTTCCAGCTGCACCGCTACGAGGGGCCCTGGCGTATCTATGACGTCAGCGTGGAGAACATCAGCCTGGTAAAGCTCTACCGCGACAACTTCGGCAGCGCCATCGCCCAGAAGGGGCTGGATGTCATGCTCGACGAGCTGGAGCAGCGCAACCAGCAGCTTCTGGCCGAGGCCCGTGGGGTCACCGAGGTAGAGCCCTCAACGCAACCGGCCAACGGCGCCGTTCGCTAGCCCCGGTGCCGGCGTGGAGACCGCCCTCGACTATCTCGATTCCCTGCTGGCGATATCCCTGGATGCGGCCCCCTGGCTGCTCTTTGGCCTGCTCAGCG
>JBFFRO010000205.1:0-3957 GCA_041572995.1 Thiohalomonadaceae bacterium | reverse complement strand
GGGATGAAGGCGCCAGACTTCTTCAGATTGTCCGCGGTGTCCTTGGGATCGAACATCAGCGCGGTATAGAAGAAGCAGAAAAAGATAATTGCCACAGCGTAGAAAGCGACGTACAGCGGCTGACCGGGGGACAGCGCCGAGGCGAGGTCCTGCATCCAGCCCATGCCCTCGCTACTGCCAAACCAGCTTCCCAGGGTCGCCGGGAAGAGGATGATACTGGAGGCGAAGATGGGCGGAATCACACCGGCCATATTGACCTTCAGCGGCAGATGCGAGCTCTGCGCGGCCATCATACGACGGCCCTGCTGACGCTGCGCGTAGTTCACGGTGATGCGACGCTGGCCGCGCTCCATGAACACTACGAAGCCGGTCACCGCCACTGCCAGAATAAACAGCAGCAGCACCAGGGCACCGCTCATCTCACCGGTACGCGCCAGTTCCAGGGTGCCACCGATGGCCGAGGGCAGCCCGGCAACGATACCGGCAAAGATGATCAGCGAGATACCATTACCGATACCGCGCTCGGTCACCTGCTCACCCAGCCACATCAGGAACATGGTTCCGGACACCAGGGTCAGGGTGGTGGTCAGGCGAAACGCCAGACCCGGGTCCACCACCACCGGCATACCACCGGCACGCTGGCTCTCCAGCATGATGGCGATACCCATACCCTGGAAGGTGGCCAGCACCAGCGTACCGTAGCGGGTGTACTGAGTAATCTTGCGCTTACCCGCGGCCCCTTCCTTGTTCAGCTGCTCGAGCTTCGGTGAAACCTTGGTCAGCAGCTGGACAATAATCGAGGCCGAGATATAGGGCATGATGCCCAGGGCAAAGATACTCAGACGCTCCAGCGCACCGCCCGAAAACATGTTGAACATGTCCAGGATGGAGCCGCGGGCCTGGTCGAACAGGGCGGCCATGGCCACCGGGTCGATGCCAGGCACCGGCACGTGAGCACCAATGCGGAACACCAGCAGGGCACCGAGCACGAACAACAGACGGTTCTTCAGCTCAGTGAACTTGCCACCCGCCATGGCGTTGGCTACAGCTGCGCGATCAGCGGACACGGCTTACTCTTCGATCTTACCGCCGGCTGCCTCAATGGCAGCACGAGCACCCTTGGTCACGCCCAGACCCTTGACGGTCACGGCCTTCTCCAGGGAACCGGAAAGCACAACCTTGGCGCGCTTGATGTTCTCACCCACAATGTTGGCCGCCTTCAGGGCCAGCAGGTCGGCGACGTCACCCTCGATCTTGTTCAGCTCGTGCAGACGCACCTCGGCAGAGACGCGACCGATACGGGAGCTAAAGCCGACCTTGGGCAGACGGCGCTGCAGCGGCATCTGACCGCCTTCGAAACCGACCTTGTGGAAGCCACCGCTACGGGACTTCTGACCCTTGTGGCCACGACCACCGGTCTTGCCCAGGCCAGAGCCGGTACCGCGACCGACGCGCTTGGGGGCAGACTTGGCGCCAGGGGCGCGACTAATGCTATTCAGACGCATATCAAGCCTCACTCACTTCAAGCAGGTAGTTAACCTTGTTGATCATGCCGCGGTTCTCCGGAGTATCCAGAACCTCCACGGTGTGATGCATACGGCGCAGACCGAGACCAGCAACGCAGGCCTTGTGCGAGGGCAGGCGGCCAATCAGGCTACGCACCAGCTTCACCTTCAGCTTCTTGTCAGCCATGGTCTTACTCCAGAATTTCCTTGACGGACTTACCGCGCTTGGCCGCCACCTGCTCGGGGGAGGACATGTCGGTCAGACCGTTCATGGTCGCACGGACCACGTTGATGGGGTTGTTGCTACCGATGCACTTAGCCAGCACATTGTGCACGCCAACCACCTCGAAGACGGCGCGCATGGCACCACCGGCGATCACACCGGTACCCTCGGAGGCAGGCTGCATGTGCACCTTAGCGGCGCCATGGGTAGAGGTCACCGGGTACTGCAGGGTGCCGTCGGAGGTAATGTTCACCTTGCGCATGTTCTTGCGCGCCACCTCCATCGCCTTGGCGATGGCAGCGGGAACCTCACGGGCCTTGCCGGTACCGAAACCAACCTTACCTTCGCCGTCGCCGACCACAGTCAGCGCGGTGAAGGAGAAGATGCGGCCACCCTTAACGGTCTTGGCCACGCGATTGACGGCAATAAGCTTTTCCTGCAGGCCGTCACTACTCTGAGAAGCGTCAAATCCAGCCATGACCTACCCCTTAGAATTCCAGGCCGTTTTCACGCGCGGCATCAGCCAACGCCTTCACACGACCGTGATATTTGAAGCCGGAGCGGTCGAAGGCGACAGAGCTGATGCCCGCGGCCTTGGCCTTCTCGGCGATAGCCTTGCCAACAGCGGCAGCGGCCTCGACATTACCGGTGTACTTCACCGCGCCCTTTACATCGGCCTGAACGGTGGAGGCAGTAGCCACCACGTCGGAACCGTTGGGGGCGATCACCTGGGCATAGATATGCTTCGGCGTACGGTGAATGCTCAGGCGATGAACGCCGAGCTCCGCGATCTTGGCGCGCGCGCGGGTGGCGCGACGCAGACGGGATGCTTTCTTACTGATCATCTCGCGCTACCCCTTACTTCTTCTTGGCTTCTTTGCGGATGATACGCTCATCCGCATACTTCACGCCCTTGCCCTTGTACGGCTCGGGCGGACGGTAGGCACGCACTTCTGCGGCAACCTGACCGACAGCCTGCTTGTCGATACCCTTGATCAGAATCTCGGTCTGGCTCGGGGTCTCAACAGTGATGCCGGCAGGCATCTGATGGGCAACCGGGTGCGAGAAACCAAGAGTCAGGTTCAGCACGTTGCCCTGGGCCTGGGCACGGTAACCAACACCCACCAGCTCCAGCTTCTTCTCGAAGCCGGCAGAGACGCCGGTAATCATGTTGTTGGTCAGCGCGCGGGTGGTACCGGTCAGCGCCTGCGACTGCTTGGAGCCATCGCGAGGCGCGAAGGCGATGGTCTCGCCCTCCTGCTTGATCTCAACGCTGCCGTGAACCTCGTGGCTGAGCTCACCCTTGGAGCCCTTAACACTGAGGTTCTGACCGCTAACGGTCACGGTCACGCCAGAGGGAACGGCAATTTCTTTCAATACACGAGACATTGCGAACCCCCTTAGGAAACCTTGCAGATGATCTCACCGCCCAGGCCAGCTTTACGCGCGGCTCGGTCGGTCATCACACCCTGAGAAGTGGACACAATGGCAACGCCCAGACCGCCCATCACCTTGGGCAGATCGTTCTTGCCCTTGTAGATACGCAGGCCGGGACGGCTGACGCGCTGAATCATGTCGATCACAGGCGCGCCCTGGTAATACTTCAGCTCAACGCTGAGAGTAGATTTGCCATCGATATCCTGAACAGAAAAATCGCTGATGTACCCTTCATCCTTCAGCACCTGGCAGACAGCACCCTTCACCTTGGAAGAGGGCATTGCCACGGCAGCCTTATTGGCACTCAGGCCATTACGGATCCGGGTCAGCATATCTGCGATAGGATCAGTCATGCTCATCGGAATACTCCCAAATAATCATGTCGCCGTAGCGACAAACCCAAATAAATCGTGTTACCAGCTGCCCTTGCGCAGACCGGGGACATCACCCTTCATGGTGTGCTCGCGCAGCTTGTTACGGCCAAGGCCGAACTTGCGGTAGAAGCCATGCGGACGACCGGTCAGGTTGCAGCGGTTGTGCTGACGCACCGAGCTAGAGTCACGCGGCAGCTTCTGCAGCTGAATGGTAAGTGCCTCACGCTCGGCGAATTCAAGCTCCGGGTTACGCAGCTTGGCCTTGATATCGGCGCGTTTCTCGGCGTACTTGGCGACCAGCTTGGCGCGCTTGGCTTCGCGCATCAGCATAGACTTCTTAGCCATATCTCTATCCTTAACCCTTGAACGGGAAGTTGAAGGCCTTGAGCAGGGCACGGGCCTCGTCGTCGGTGTTAGC
>JBFFRO010000204.1:0-3960 GCA_041572995.1 Thiohalomonadaceae bacterium | reverse complement strand
ATATCGCCTTTAGCGTGCCCGACGTGGAGCGCCTGGCCGAGTGCGACGTGGTCTTCTACGCTACCCCCCACGGGGTGGCGATGAAGGGCGCCGGCGAGCTGCTGGAGCGCGGCGTAAAGGTGATCGACCTGGGCGCCGACTTCCGTATTAAGGATATCCCGGTGTGGGAGCAGTGGTACGGCATGCAGCACACCACTCCCGAGCTGGTGGCTGAGGCGGTCTACGGCCTGCCGGAGCTGAACCGCGAGGCGGTCAAGGGTGCGCGCCTGATCGCCAATCCCGGCTGTTACCCCACAGCGGTGCAGCTGGGCTACCTGCCGTTGCTTGAGAATAAGCTCATCGATACCGACCACCTCGTTGCCGACTGCAAGTCGGGGGTGAGCGGTGCCGGGCGCAAGGCCAATGTTGGCACCCTGCTGTGCGAGGCCAGCGAGAGCGTCAAGTCCTACGGCGTCCCGGGCCACCGTCACCTGCCGGAGATTCGCCAGGGCATGGCCGAGGTGACCGGGCGCGAGGTGGGGCTGACCTTCGTGCCGCACCTGATGCCGATGATCCGCGGTATGCAGGCAACCCTCTACGCCACCCTGCAGGGGGATGCCGGCGACCTTCAGGCGCTCTACGAGGAGCGCTACAGGGACGAGTACTTTGTTGATGTGATGCCTGCCGGCAGCCACCCGGAGACCCGTTCGGTCAAGGGCGCCAACCACTGCCGCATCGCTATCCACCAGCCGCAGGGTGGCGATACCGTGGTGATCCTCTCGGTGATCGACAACCTGGTAAAGGGGGCCGCCGGGCAGGCGGTTCAGAATATGAACATCCTCTTCGGTCTGGAGGAGCATGCCGGTCTTGCTGGCATCGCTCTAATGCCCTAGGACGAAGGGGAGCGGATGAACAAGCTTGTCGTAAAATCCCACTCACCGCTTCGCCAGCGCCTCACCTGGCTACTGGCCGGGGTGCTGACGCTGGGCGTTGCCTGGGGGATCTACCTGCTGGGTCACCACAGTGCGGGTCTGGAGTTCGAGGCCCTGGGCCTGCGGGTGGGTGAGCAGCTGACCCGCATCGATGAACTGGAGGCGGACAACCAGCGTCTGCGTGGCGAGCTGGCCATTGAGCGGCGCTCGCGTGAGATCGAGATCGAGGCCTACAAGCGACTGGAAAAGAGCGTCGGTGACCTGCAGGCCGAGGCCCTGCAGCTACGTGAGGAGCTGGCCTTTTTCCGTGGCATCGTCTCGCCGCTGGATGGTCGTAGCGGCCTGACCCTAGAGGAGTTCAGCCTCGAGCCCCAGGACAGCCCGCAGGCCTGGCACTACAAGCTGGTGCTGACCCAAATTTTGAAGAATGACAGTTATGTCAGCGGTAAGGTGCGCTTCGTCCTCAAGGGGCAACGCGATGGCGAGGAGATCGAGCTGGGCCTTAATGAGCTGGGCGACACGCGTAGCAGCCTGGCCTTCCGCTTCAAGTATTTCCAGACCCTGGAAGGGGATATCCAACTTCCCGACGGCTTCCTGCCCACCTCGATGGACGTGGTGGTGGACCCGAGGGGAAAACTCTATAGAGAACTGACGCACAGTTACGACTGGCCGGCCGAGGAGAATTGAGAACTATGTTTGGAAAGGGCAACAAGACCAAGGGTACCAAGATCGATACCCTTATCGGTCAGAACACGGAGCTCCGTGGTGATGTGCACTTCACCGGGGGCCTGCACATCGACGGCCGGGTCGAGGGCAATGTACTGGCGGACAGCGATGACGGTTCGGTGCTCAGCCTCAGCGAGCGTGGCGAGATCGTCGGTGAGGTGCGGGTGCCCAATGTGGTGCTCAATGGTACGGTTAAGGGCGATGTCTATGCCGCCCACCACATCGAGCTGGCGGCCAAGGCACGGGTGACCGGCAACGTCTACTACAAGATCATCGAAATGGCGCGCGGCGCCGAGGTCAACGGCAATTTGGTGCATAGCACCGATAACGGCTCGGATACGGCGCCAATCAAGCCGTTCGAGTCCAGTACTGATGACGCCGACACCGTTGCCGATTCTTGATTAATTCGCTGGGACATGCATAATCTGCGGTTACTCCCCCCTGTAACCGAGTGTTTGGAGATAGATTCATGAGCGCAGAAGAGAGTCCGCTGATCTTTACCGACAGCGCCGCCGCCAAGGTGAAGACGCTGATCGAGGAAGAGGGCAACGACAACCTGAAGCTGCGGGTGTTCGTCACCGGTGGCGGCTGCTCTGGTTTCCAGTACGGCTTCACCTTCGATGAGAGCATTAACGATGGCGATACCGCGGTGGAAAACGGCGGTGTGACCCTGCTGATCGATCCGATGAGCTACCAGTACATGGTGGGTGCCGAGATCGACTATAAGGAAGATCTGGAGGGTGCCCAGTTCGTCATACGTAACCCCAACGCCACCACCACCTGCGGCTGCGGTTCCTCCTTCTCGCCGTAGTATCTGCATCGTCGAAAAGGCCCCGGTCGTTTGCGGCCGGGGCCTTTTTCGTTTCTATCTGGTATCCTTATGCCCCTTTAAGCAACGCGGCAACCGACCGTTGTGGAGACGAAGTCAATGAGCGCCTACATGCCGGGCCTGGAGGGCGTCACCGCCACCCGCTCGAAAATTTCCACCATTGACGGTGAGAAGGGGATCCTCGCCTACCGCGGTTACCCCATCGCCCAGCTGGCCGAACACTCCAGCTTTGAGGAGACCACCCTGCTGCTGCTCAACGGCGACCTGCCGGGGCACGAGGCGCTGGCTGAGTTCGAGGAGCAGCTGCGCACCAACCGTCGGGTGAAGTACAACATCCGCGCGATGATGAAGGCGCTGCCGCCCAGCGGTCACCCGATGGAGATGCTGCAGACCGCAGTCGCCAGCCTGGGCATGTTCTACCCCGGTAACGAGTGCCTGATCGGCGGCGATGTCTGTGAGGACATCAACTACGTCCACAACATGACGGTGAAGCTGATTGCCCGAATCCCGGTGATCGTCGCCATGTGGGAGCACCTGCGTAACGGCTATGACCCTATCGAGCCGCGCGAGGATCTCAATACCGCCGCCAACTTCCTCTACATGCTCAGCGGCAAGGAGCCCGATCCGCTGCATGCCGAGATCATGGACACCTGCCTGGTGTTGCATGCCGAGCACACCATCAACGCCTCCACCTTCTCTGCCCGTGTTACCGGCTCTGCCCTGGCTGGGCCCTACAGCGTGATCTCCGCCGCCATCGGTACCCTCTCAGGGCCGCTGCACGGCGGTGCCAACGAGCGGGTGGTGGACATGCTGCGTGAGATCGGCGGTGCCGATAAGGCGGCGGAATGGTTGGACAAACAGCTGGCCAACAAGGCCAAGATCTGGGGCTTTGGCCATCGCGAATATTCGGTCAAGGATCCGCGTGCCACCATTCTCCAGGGGCTGCTGAAGAAACTGGCCGATAACAACGGCATGCGCAATCAGGAGCTCTACGAGACGGCCATGGCCCTGGAGACGGCCGCCGCGGAGCGTCTCGGTGCCAAGGGGGTCTATCCCAACGTCGACTACTACTCCGGTATCCTCTACACCGAGATGGGCATCCCCACCGACCAGTTCACCCCCATCTTTGCTATTGCCCGTGCCGCCGGCTGGCTGGCGCACTGGCGTGAGCAGCTGGCCGACAACCGGATCTTCCGCCCGACCCAGGAGTACACCGGGGAGCAGATGCGCGACTACGTGATGATGACCGAGCGCTGAGTGAGCTACAGGGTGTGTCGAAAAAAGGGAGCCTCAGGCTCCCTTTTTTTATGCCGGGTAGATGGCGCCGAGCACGCAGGCTGCGGAGGCACCGGTCACCTCCGGCAGGTTGCCGGGGCGTCCGGCCAGGGTTTCACGTGCCAGCCAGGCGAAGGCGGCCGCCTCCACCCACTGAGGGTCCAGGCCGTGGGCGGTGCTCGACTCTACCGTGACTGCGGGTAGCAGTGAGGCCAGCCT
>JBFFRO010000203.1:0-3974 GCA_041572995.1 Thiohalomonadaceae bacterium | reverse complement strand
GCCAGCCTCGTCTACAAGATGAGCGATGTGACCAGCCTGCGCGCCGCCTATGGCAGCCGTGATACCCAGCCCAACAGCGAGGTGATGATGGCCCTGGGTCTCAACCGTCGCCTGGACAAGAAGGCCGAGCTCTATGTCCTGGCCGCCCGCGGCACCGACGGCGGACTGGCCCACAAGGGCAAGCTCTCCGGTGACGGTTCCGCCTTCGTCCTCGGTGGCATCTACAAGTTCTAGTTCGTGCTCTTCAGCAAAAGCGTATTGGCCGCGGTGGCACTGCACCGCGGCCTTTTTTTGCCCTCCCCATACCACCGTTCGCCTTGCCGCGCGCCGCATCGCGCCGTATCCTTGCGCCATGCAAGCCGTTGATACCCTTATCCATAGTCGCTGGCTGGTCCCGGTGGTCCCCACGGGGGTCGTGCTGGAGCATCACGCCATCGCCGTGCGTGATGGCCGTATCGTCGATATCCTGCCCAGCATTGAGGCCCGTGCCAGCTACCATGCCGAGCATGAGCACGAGCTGGTCGAGCACCTGCTCATCCCCGGCCTGATTAACGCCCACACCCATGCGGCGATGAGCCTGATGCGTGGCCTGGCCGACGACCTGCCGCTGATGAGCTGGCTCAACGATCACATCTGGCCCGCCGAGGGACAGCATGTCGGTCCCGAGTTCGTGCGTGAAGGCAGCCGCCTGGCGATGGCCGAGATGCTCAGAAGCGGCACCACCTGCTTCAACGAGATGTACTTCTTCCCCGACGTGGTCGCCCAGGAGGTGGAACGGACCGGGATGCGTGCCCAGGTGGGGCTGATCCTCATCGACTTCCCCACCGCCTGGGCGCAGGATGCCGATGAGTACCTGAAGAAGGGCATCGCGGTGCACGACACCATCCGCCAGATGCCGCTGGTCAGCTCCGCCTTCGCCCCCCATGCCCCCTACACCTGCTCCGACGAGCCGCTGCGCAAGCTGGCGATGTATGCCGAGGAGCTGGACCTGCCCATCCACATGCACGTGCACGAGACCGAAGATGAGGTAAACGGTTCGCTGGAGCAGTACGGCAAGCGACCGCTGGCACGCCTGGACGAGCTGGGGCTGCTCGGTCCGCGACTGACCGCCGTGCACATGACCCAGCTGAGCGAGGCGGAGATCGCCCGGGTGGCCGAGGCCGGCGCCCAGGTGGTGCACTGCCCCGAGTCCAACATGAAGCTGGCCAGCGGCCACTGCCCGGTGGAGAAGCTGCGCGCGGCCGGGGTCAGCCTCGCTCTGGGTACCGACGGTGCCGCCAGCAATAACGACCTCGACATGCTCGGCGAGATGCGCAGCGCCGCGCTGCTGGCCAAATCGGTCAGCGGTGAGGCCACCGCCCTGCCCGCCGCGGCTGCTCTGGAGGCGGCCACCCTCGGCGGTGCCCGTGCCCTGGGGCTGGATAGCCGTATCGGTTCACTGGAGGTCGGTAAGGAGGCGGATATCACAGCCCTGCGCCTGGACGAGCTGGAGAGCCTGCCGCTCTACAACCCCATCTCGCAGCTGGTCTACGCCAGCGACCGCCGCCAGGTCAGCGATGTCTGGGTCGCCGGACGCCACCTGTTGAAGGGACGCCGACTCACCACCCTGAATGAAGATGAGCTGCGCGAGAGCGCCCTGCGCTGGCAGGGACGGCTGCGCGGCGAGGAGTAAACACATGAGTGCCACACACAACGTCGACCACGCCGAAGTGGGTAAATTCGAGGAGCTGGCCTCGCGCTGGTGGGACCCGGAGAGCGAGTTCAAACCGCTGCACGAGATCAACCCGCTGCGCCTCAACTACATCGACGAGCGTGCCAGCATCGAGGGCAAAACGGTTCTGGATGTGGGCTGCGGTGGCGGTATCCTATCCGAGAGCATGGCCCGTCGCGGTGCCATCGTCACCGGTATCGACATGGGCGAGGCGCCGCTAGAGGTGGCCCGCCTGCACAAACTGGAGTCCGGCCTGGAGGTCGATTACCGACGCATCACCGCCGAGGCCATGGCCGAGGAGCACCCGCAGGGCTTCGATGTAGTCACCTGCATGGAGATGCTGGAACACGTGCCTGATCCCGGCTCGGTGATCGCCTCCTGCGCCAGGCTGGTCAAGCCCGGCGGCCAGGTCTTCTTCTCCACCCTTAACCGCAACCCCAAGTCCTACCTCTTCGCCATCATCGGCGCCGAGTATGTGCTCAACATGCTGCCCCGCGGTACCCACGACTTCGGCAAGTTTATCCGCCCCTCGGAGCTGGAGGAGTGGACCCGTGCCGCCGATCTGGAACTGCGCGAGCTCACTGGCATGAGCTACAACCCCTTCAGCAAGCAGTACAGTCTGGGGCGCGACCTCGACGTCAACTACATGGCTTACTGCACCAAGGCCTAGGGAGCAACGTCGGTGGGCGCAATCACTCACGCCAGGAGCGGTCTATCTGAGCGCCTGAGCGATTGGTGGAATACGAGCAGCGGCATTGAGCGCTGGTTCTCCATCATCGTTTTCCTGATGCCGACCCTGACGCTGGTTCACAAAAGCGGCAGCAGCGTCGCCTACACGCTGCTGCTGCTGCCCTCGCTGTTCCTGTTCTGGGGCGGCTGGGCTGCGCTGTCAAAGACAGAGAGGCACATCGTCATCGCCAGTGCGCTGCTCTTTATCAGCGCCTGCATCAGTCTTTATATCTCCGAGTCCCCTGATGAGGGCATCAAGCGACTGGAGCGCTTCTTTCGCCTGTTCAGCATCATCTTTTTCATCATGTTATTGAGGAAGGTGAATCTAAAGCTGGGAATGGTGTTGATGTACGGTATCCTGCTCTCCCTAGCATTCATCTTTGGTCACGCCCTATTCGAATTACCCCAGGGAGGCGACCGTTTACAGGGCACCTTTTACCCCATCTTCTACGGAGACTATGTGACCATACTTCTTGGTCTTCTGGTGGCGTATGCAGCCAACATCCCTCTCAGTCGATTACAATTTGCCCTTGTGGCTGCTGCGAGTGCCTCACTACTAATTATCATTATGCTCAGCGGAACCCGTGGAGCCTGGCTCTACCTCCCCGCCATCCCCATGCTCTATTTGCTGTATTTTGGGCTAAGAGGTAAAAACAAGAAACGCATCGCGCTAATCACTCTACTGTTTCTTGTTACAGCCGCCGTCACCACGCTGAACACTCCCCAAATAGCTAAGCGCATCAATGCAATTTCTTCTGAAGTTCACGCCTATATGGATGACCCTAGCAGGGTACGGTCTATTGGCGCCCGGGTAGCCATGTGGAGTGCGGCCATTGACATTTGGCGAGACAACCCTGTGTTTGGCAGCGGCTTGGGAAATTACAACAAGGAGGTCCGTGAGCGAATCGGTGACGGGCGGATAAAAAGTCGCAACATCACCATATTCACGCAGGCACACAGCATCTACTTCCACTCGCTAGCTGCGCTCGGCACTATTGGCACTCTCCTGATGATCCTGTTCAGTATCGTACTGCCACTACGGTCATATATCGCAGCCTCTGCCAGACACGAACGCTCGAGGGCTAACTTCTACGCCCTGGCCGGCATAACGGTCATTACGGCCTACGCCGTTTTTGGCCTGACCGAGACGTGGTATACACGAAACCCCTTCATCAACGTCTTCGTCGTCTATACGGCCGTGTTCCTCACCAGTCTGCCGAGAAAAGAAGCCAACAGCGTGACGTGATGACGAAGCGTATCAAAACCGTACTGTTCGACCTTGATGGCACCCTGGCCGATACCGCACCGGATCTGGCCCACGCCCTCAACGAGACGCTTAAGGCCTTCGGCCGTGAACCGCTACCCTTCGAGAAGATCCGCCCGGTGGTCTCCCACGGCGGCATGGCCCTCATCCGCCTGGGCTTTGACATCGAACCTGACCACCCCGACTTCGAAGTGCGTCGCCAGCATCTGCTGGAGGTCTACCGCGAAAACATCGCCCGCCACACCACCCTCTTCGAGGGCATGGAGCAAT
>JBFFRO010000202.1:0-4009 GCA_041572995.1 Thiohalomonadaceae bacterium | reverse complement strand
TCGCTAATCAGCACGATGTCGGCGCTCTCGACCGAGACATCGGTGCCCGAGCCGACGGCGATACCGACATCGGCGCGGATCAGGGCCGGAGCATCGTTGACGCCGTCGCCGACCATGACCACGCGGTGCCCCTCGGCCTGCAGCTCGGCGATGGTTCGATCCTTGTCCGCGGGCAGGACCTCGGCGATGACGTGCATGCCCCCCAGCTGGGCGGCCACGGCCTCGGCAACCCGACGACGGTCGCCTGAGAGCAGGGTCATCTCGATACCGGCACGCCGCAGGCCCTGGACCAGTGAGCGGGCGTCGGCACGCAGGCTGTCGGCGACCGGCAGCAGGGCCCGGTGATGGCCGTCCACCGCCATGTGTACACAGCCGACGGCATCGCCCTCGTAGGCGCTGGCACGTTCGCTGAGGCGCTCATCCAGCAGCACACCACATTTCTCCAGCCAGGCCAGGGTGCCGAGCAGGATCACCTCGCCCTCGACCACGGCTCTCACACCGTAGCCGGGATGGTTCTCGAAACCCTCTAGCTTGAGCTTGTTGTAGTTGAGCTCGCGCTCATCGGCGGCGGCCACCAGGGCCCGGGCAATGCTGTGCTCGGAGCGGCGCTCAACCGCGGCGGCACTCCTCAGCAGGGCGTTTTCATCGATGTCGAAACCGTGAATGGCCTGCAGCTTCATGCGTCCCTCAGTGAGGGTGCCGGTCTTGTCGAAGACCACATGGTTGATATGCGAGAGGGTCTCCAGCACCTCGCCATTCTTGACCAGGATACCGTGCCGTGCCCCCTGCCCCGAGGCGACAGCGATGGCCATGGGGGTGGCCAGACCAAAGGCGCAGGGACAGGTGATGATGAGTACCGAGGTGGCGGCCATGAGGGCCAGTTCGACATCGCTGGCCATCAGCCGCAGGAAGGTGAAGGTGGCCAGGCTGAGGGTGATGGCGACAAACCAGGGGACGATACGGTCGGCCATACACTGAATCGGTGCCTTGGAGGCCTGGGCCTCCTCCACCAAGGCGATGATGCGTCCCAGGGTGGTGTTGCGCAGGGTGCCGGTCACCTCCAGGGTGAGGGCGCCGCTGACATTGACGGTGCCGGCGGATACCGTGTCGCCGGGACGCTTCTTCACCGGCTCAGACTCGCCGCTGAGCATGGATTCGTCGACCTGGGCCTCACCCTCGAGGACCACGCCATCCACGGGAACCTTGGCGCCGGGGCGCACCAGTACCTGCTCGCCTTGCTGCACGGAGCGCATGGGCACCACTGCCTCCTGGCCGTCGCGCAGCACGGTGGCAACGCGCGGCTGCAGGTCCATCAGGCGCTGGGTGGCCGCCACCGCGTGACGCTTGGACATGGCCTCGAGGTAGCGCCCGACCAGGATCACGAACATGAAGTTGACCACCGTGTCGTAGTAGACCTCGCCAATCTCGCTGCCGCCGAGCATGACGTAAACCGAGTAGAGATAGGTGGTGGTGGCGCCGATGGCAATCGGCAGGTCCATGGTCAGATGCAGGTTTTTCAGGCCGGTGACGGCGCCACGCAGGAAGGGCCAGCCGGAGTAGAACAGCGTGGGGGTGGCGAGCAGAAAGCCCAGCCACTGGAACAGACCGCGAAACTGACCGCCATCGGCGGTTGCCGCTCCGGTATACAGGGCGATGGAGATCCACATCAGGTTCATCATCGCGAAACCAGCAAAGGCCATACGGAAGAGCATGGCGCGGTTCTGCTTGCGGATGGAGCCCTCGGCCGCTTCCGGGTCGAAGGGAACGGCGGAGTAGCCGATAGCCGCCAGTTGCTCGAGGATGGCCGAGAGCTTTACCCGGCTGTTGTCCCAGCGCAGATGCAGTCGCTTGCCGGAGAGGTTGACGTTGCCGCTGAGGACGCCGGGGATCTGTGAGAGGCTGCGCTCGATCAGCCAGACGCAGGCGGCGCAGTGGATACCCTCGATCAGCAGGTGGATCTCTCGCTCATCACCCAGCTCGCTGACGAACTCGCCCTGAACCTCGTCCAGATCGTAGAGGCCGAGTTCCTTGGGCGGTTCGGGGGGAGGTGCCAGCAGGGTCCCGTCCGGCGTGCGCTGGTAGAAGCCCTCGAGTCCGGCGTCATAGATGGTCCTGCAGACCAGACGGCAGCCATTACAGCAGAACTGCCGCGGCACACCCTGAATCGTCTCTTCGAAACGATCCTCGGGGGGCAGCGGCAGTGAGCAGTGGAAACAGCCGGGCGAGTCGGGGCCCTGGGCGGGGGGGGTGTCGCTCATGGAGCTCCGTTATTAGCCTTGCACTTCCAGTCGCTGGTGGACCATATCGTACTGCTGTTCACCATGCTGGACGTTAATGTTCAGCTCCCAGAGTCCTTTCAGGGGGAAGTTGAGCTTGGCCTGGTAGATACCATTGCCCAGCGGTTCCATGTCGGCAAAGAAATCGGCATTGGCATCGGAGGGACGGTAGCCCTGCAGACGCACCTTGAGGGACTCCATGGGCACACCGCGCTTGTCGGTGACGATAAAGCGGTAGTGCTCGTTCTGGCCGGCCAGAGGAGTCTTGGGCATGTCGAGGCGCACCTGCCACTCAAGGGCGTTGCGAGCCACCATCTGGTTGATCATGTTGCGCTCGAAGGTACGGCCCTTCTCGTAGTAATCCTCGGTCACCAGGCCGGGATTGGTGATCACGGCCAGGCTAATCATTACCGCGTTGACGCCGAGCACCACCGCGACCAGTCCCAGCCAGCCGATAACCCAGGGGTTGCGCCAGGCGTGCTTGTTGTCCTGAGAAAAGCTCTTATTGTCAGTACTCATTAATCTCTACCTCGGCTCTCTTAATGTTCCGGCGCGAAGAACATACTTTCGTATTCTGCTTCGACCTCAGGATTATCCACTGAGCGGATGTAGAACTCCAGTTCTGAACGTGAATCCTCAATCATGTCGAAGGGGATACGGACAAATACCGTCTTGGTGGTGTTGTCGTTCGGACGCAGCTCGATCGTGCCTTCGACACCATGGAGCTGTGCGCCGTCAGGTCCTTCAATCTCAATGGTGACGAGGATGGGCTCGTCCGTCTTGTTCAGCATCTTCAGGTCGTACTTGTTCTGAATCGTGCCGTCGCTCTGTCTCACGTACAGCGGCTGGCGCTCGTGGATGGCGCGCAGTTCAAGCACACCCAGGTGGGTCAGGCCGTAGATGATGCCGGACAGGGCGATGGTCATGACGGTGAAGTAGATCAGCACACGCGGGCGCTTGAACAGCGCGATGGCCGGCTTGCCTTCCAGCTCATCCAGCGAGGCGTAGCGGACCAGGCCCTTGGGACGGTTGATCTTCTCCATCACCGAGTCACAGGCATCGATACACAGGCCGCAGGTGATACAGCCCTCCTGCTGGCCATTGCGGATATCGATACCGGTGGGGCAGACCGCCACACACTGGTGACAGTCGATGCAGTCACCGTTGCCCTCGACTTGCTGGCCCTTGACCAGCTTACCGCGGGGTTCGCCACGGCTGGTGTCATAGGCCGGGAGGATGGTCTCACTGTCGTACATCACGCCCTGAATACGGGCATAGGGGCAGAGCCAGAAGCAGGTCTGCTCACGCATGTGCCCGGCCAGTACATAGGTACCGGCGGTGAACAGGCCCAGAGTGGCCCAGGCGGCCGGGTGGGCGTTGAGGCTGAGCAGGTCGCCCCAGAGGCCGTAGGCGTCGGTGAACCAGGCGGCAAAGCTGACGCCGGTGAGCATGGCGATCAGCAGCCAGACAGCATGTTTACCGGCCTTGAGCGCAATCTTGTGGCCGTTCCAGGGAGCGTCATCGAGCTTGCGGCGCTGGCCCGGATTGCCCTCGAAGGCCTGTTCGATCCAGGTGAAGAGGTCGGTCCAGGCCGTCTGGAAGCAGAAGTAGCCGCAGAAGACACGTCCGGCTATGGCGGTCACAGCGAAAAGCGTGATCGCCATAAACAGCAACACCAGCGAGAGCATCCACACGTCCTGGGGCATGATGGTCAGGTCGAGGAAGTGGAACTT
>JBFFRO010000201.1:0-4013 GCA_041572995.1 Thiohalomonadaceae bacterium | reverse complement strand
CAGGTAGTGCATGTGGAGCTGACCCGCGAGGTAGCCCGTCGCTTTAACCACCTCTACGGCCGTGAGCCGGGCTTCGAGGAGAAGGCCGAGGCGGCGGTGAAGAAGATGGGCAAGAAGGCGGCCAAGCTCTATCACAGCCTGCGCAAGGCGTTTCAGGAGCAGGGTGATCACGAGGCGCTGGAGAAGGCCCGCGCGCTGCTGGAAGAGCAACAAAACATTACCCTCGGTGACCGCGAGCGCCTCTTCGGTTATCTCGAGGGAAGCGGCAAGATCATCCTCCCCGAGCCGCAGGCACTGCTGACCCCGGCCTCGAAGATGCCGGGTCTGGACGGGCAGAAGATGTCCAAGTCCTACGGCAATACCATCGCCCTGCGCGAGGAGCCGGCTGAGGTTGAGAAGAAGCTGCGTACCATGCCCACCGATACCAAGCGTGTGCGCCGTGACGATCCGGGTAACCCTGCCGACTGCCCGGTGTGGCAGCTGCACGAGGTCTACTCCAGCGACGAGGTGAAGGACTGGGTGCAGCAGGGCTGTGCCAGCGCCGGCATCGGTTGTATCGACTGCAAGGGCCCGGTGATCGATGCAGTACAGGCCGAGCTGGCGCCGATCCGCGAGCGCGCCGAGGAGTACCGCGATAACCCGGCACTGGTGAGCAACATCATCGAGGAGGGGGCCGAGGAGGCCCGCGACGTGGCCCGGGAAACCCTCACTGAAGTGCGCCAGGCGATGGGCCTGGTCTACCGGTAACAAGCTGATGAGCGACGATAGCGACACCCTGGAAACCCAGGCAGAGGCCGCTCCACCCGAGGCTCCTCAACTGCTCACCCCGGGGGTCCCGGCACCGCAGCAGGAGGAAATGCCCTTCGCGGTGATCGAGGGCTCGCCGCTGACCGAGCTGCCCAAGGACCTCTACATCCCGCCGCAGGCGCTGGAGGTATTCCTGGAGGCCTTCGAGGGGCCGCTGGACCTGCTGCTCTATCTCATCAAGCGGCAGAACCTGGATATCCTCAATATCCCCATCGCCGAGATCACCCGCCAGTACATGGAGTACGTGGAGCTGATGTCGGAGATGCAGCTGGAGCTGGCCGGCGAGTACCTGGTGATGGCTGCCATGCTCGCCGAGATCAAATCGCGCATGCTGTTGCCGCGACCGGTACAGGAGGAGGGCGAGGATGATGACCCGCGTGCCGAGCTGGTGCGTAGGCTACAGGAGTACGAGCGCTTCAAGCAGGCGGCCGAGGATATCGATGTCATGCCACGCACCGGTCGCGACACCTTCCCCGCGGTTATCCAGGGGCCGGACCGTCGCACCACCCGTCCCCAGCCGACGGTGGAGCTGAAGGAGATCCTGCTGGCCATGGCCGAGGTGATGCGTCGCTCGGAGATGTTCGCCAGCCACCACGTACAGCGCGAGACCCTCTCCATTCGCGAGCGCATGACCTCTATCCTTGGCACCATTAGCGCCGAGCACTTCACCGAGTTCACCTCGCTGTTCACCGTCAGCGAGGGCCGCCGCGGGGTGGTGGTCACCTTTATGGCGGTGCTGGAGCTGATCAAGCAGTCGATGATCGAGCTGGTGCAGAGCGAACCCTTTGCCCCCATCCACGTCAAGGCGGTGGCCGGCAGCCACGCCGCCGGTGAGGATGCCCCCGCTGATGAGGGTGAAGAGAGTGAACAGGCCTTCGAAGTGAGCGAACAGGCCGAGCAGAGTGAGCAGAATAACAATGAGCACTGAAGCCCTGAAAAACACCATCGAGGCGGCGCTGTTCGCCGCAGGAGAGCCCCTCAATATCGATCGCCTGCTGGGGCTGTTCGAGGAGGAGGAGCGTCCTGAGCGCGACGCCGTCAAGACGGTGCTGGGACAGCTAGGCGAGGAGTGCGAGGGGCGCGGTATCCAGCTTATCGAGGTGGCCGGCGGCTGGCGCTTCCAGGCCCGCCAGGAGGTGGCGCCCTGGGTTTCACGCCTGTGGGATGAGAAGCCACCACGCTACTCCCGCGCGCTGCTGGAGACCCTGGCGCTGATCGCCTACCGCCAGCCCATTACCCGTGCCGAGATCGAAGATATCCGCGGCGTGGCGGTGAGCACCAACATAATGAAGACCCTGCAGGAGCGTGGTTGGGTACGCGTGGTCGGCCACCGTGATGTACCGGGCAAGCCGGCCATGTACGCCACCACCAAGGGTTTTCTCGACTACTTCAACCTCAAGTCCCTCTCCGAGTTGCCGACCCTGGCCGAGCTGCGCGATATCGACAAAATCAACGCCGAACTGGACCTGCGTGCCCCTGGCGAGTTTGAGGAGGCCGCCCTAGCCGAGTTGCCCGGTGCCGACCTCGAGCCGGTGGAGTTCGATTGATGACCGAGGAAGCTGAAAAGCCACGCGGCGAAAAGCTGCAAAAGGTACTGGCTGCGCAGGGCCTGGGTTCGCGGCGTGAGCTCGAGCGCTGGATCGCCGATGGCCGCATCTCGGTCAACGGCAAGGTGGCCACCCTGGGTGATCGTGTGGTGGAGAGCGATACGCTGCGCGTTGACGGCCGCATCGTCGGCGAGAAGCGCGAGGAGAAGCCGCGTACCCGCGTGCTGTGCTACCACAAGCCGGTAGGGGAGGTGTGCACCCGCGATGATCCGGAGGGGCGCGACACCGTCTTTGAACACCTGCCGCGGCTGCGCGTCGGCCGCTGGATCCAGATCGGCCGTCTCGACCTCAACACATCAGGCCTGTTGCTGTTCACCAATGACGGTGAGTTGGCCAACCGCCTGATGCACCCCTCGTACACCATTGAGCGAGAATACGCTGTGCGCATTCTCGGCGAGGTGGATGCGGAGGTGCTGGAGCGCCTGCGCAAGGGTGTCGAGCTGGATGACGGCCCGGCCCACTTCGACCAGCTGCTGGATGCCGGCGGCGAGGGGGCCAACCACTGGTACCACGTGGTCCTCAAGGAGGGACGCAATCGCGAGGTGCGTCGCCTGTGGGAGTCCCAGGGGCTCACCGTCAGCCGCCTGCAGCGTGTGCGCTACGGTAATGTTGCCCTGCAGCGCCGACTGCGTCCCGGCCGCTGGGAAGAGCTGGAACAGCGCGAGCTGGAGGGGCTGATGCGCTCGGTGGATCTGCAACCGCCCCGACCGAAGAAGACCCACCGCGACGATGCCCAGAAGGCACGTCGTAAACAGGCCCCTAGGACCTATCGCAAAAAGAATCGTTAGGGGCGTTGCCCGGTGATGCGCCTGACGACGGTCTACAAGTGCCTCTACAGGGCCTACGGCCCCCAGCACTGGTGGCCCGGCGACACCCCCTTTGAGGTGATGGTCGGCGCTGTGCTTACCCAGAACACCGCCTGGAGTAATGTTGAGAAGGCCATCGCCAACCTCAAGCAGGCGGGGGCATTGAGCCCCGAGGCCGTCGTCGAGGCCGAGCACGAGACACTGGCCGAATGGTTGCGTCCCTCCGGCTACTTCAACATCAAGGCCACGCGGCTAAAGAACCTCTGTAGCTGGTACCTGCAGCAGGGAGGCTTTGACGCCCTGCGCCGGCTTGATGACCATGCCCTGCGCCACGCTGTGCTTTCCGTCAACGGCGTCGGCCCCGAAACCGCTGATGACATCCTGCTCTACGCCTTCGAGCGTCCCGTTTTCGTCATCGATGCCTATACCCGACGCATCTTTTCCCGTCTCGGCCTGCTCGAGCACGACAGTGGCTACGAGACGCTGCGCCAGCAGTTCGAACACGAATTACGTCGAGAACAGGAACGGGTCAGCCTGTTCAACGAATACCACGCCCTGATCGTCCGTCACGCCAAGGAGGCATGCCGCAAGCGCCCCGACTGCAACGCCTGCTGCCTGCGTCGTGACTGCCCGATGGCCGATAGCCTGTAGTGCTTCGTCGGCGTGCAGATTACACTGCAGCAGAGTAGAGTAATCCCATGGATGAACAGGACCGACAGCATTTGAGGGCGGTGATCGAACAGGCCTCAGCGGGGATCCCGCGCGGGCATGGCCCCTTTGCTGCGCGCCTGGT
>JBFFRO010000200.1:0-4018 GCA_041572995.1 Thiohalomonadaceae bacterium | reverse complement strand
TGGAATACGGTTTGGCACTCGGGGCACTGGGTACGCATTATTTGGATGTAGTTATTGGCACGGTTTGCGATCGCGATGGGCTTATTGTTCCACAGCGCGCTTCTGGACGCCACGGCGCGGATGCCTTGCCACCGGGGCGCTTAAGGTAGTATTAAGTTCGTATAAAGATTTAGATGGGAGTATGGTCTATTGGGTATGGACGTAGCAGTGAGATGCTAAAGGCTCCCGAAGAGGTGCCACCGTGCGTAACGTTCAAGTTCTCGCATTCCTGGTCGACTAAGTAGATTAGGCGGCCTCGCACAGGCCGGATTTGGCAAGGGCTGGAGTCGATAATTATGAAGAACATGTCCCTGATGAAGAAGTTCGCCGTGTTTACCGGCATGCTCTCCTTCGTCATCTTTTGCGAATTAGCACTGGTGATTTTCGGCGTCAACATGATCGAGGATATCGGTCATGAGATGGCTGATCGCGAGGTCCCGATTCTCGACAAGGCCCACCAGGTCAAGCTCTCGGTGGTGCAGGTCCAGCAGTGGCTCACCGATATCAGCGCCACCCGCGGTCTCGACGGCCTTAACGACGGCTTCGACGAGGCGGCGGCCAATGCCGAGCACTTCATGCAGCTGATCGAAGAGCTCAGGCAGCTCGACCCGGAAAATCGTGCCAAGTACGACGCCATGGTGCCGACCTTCGAGGCCTACTACGAGGTGGGCAAGAAGATGGCCAGCGCCTACATCGAGCAGGGCCCGGCGGGCGGCAACAAGATGATGGGCGAATTCGACACCGTCGCCGCGGCCATCGCCGAGGAGGTGGACGCCTTCGTGCAGGAGTCCCAGCATCACGCCAAGGACCTGGCTGAACTCCAGCGCGAGAAGCTCGAAACTGGGCGACTGGTCATGGTTGGCGGCATTCTCTTTATCCAGCTGGTGCTGTGGCTGGTGTTCGTGATGATGGCCCGTGCCCTGCGCCTGCTGCCGCAGGTGCTGGAGGAGTTCAACTACATCGCCCAGGGCGACCTGACCCGTACCCGTACCGTCAGTACCCACGGTGATGAGATTGGCAAGCTCTGCAAGGGCTTTGGCGAGATGAAGGGCAGCCTCAAGGAGCTGGTGGCCGATATCGGTAGCTCCTCCGAGCGCCTGACTGCCGCCGCCGAGGAGATGACTACCACCACCGAGTCGACCCTGCAGGCGATTGACCGTCAGCACAGCGACATTAACATGGTGGCCACCGCTATGACCGAGATGTCGGCCAGTGCCCACGAGGTCGCGGGCAATGCCGAGCTGGCCGCCTCCTCTGCGCGTGAGGCCAGCGACGAGGCCACCTCCGGCCGCGATGTGGTCAACCAGGCGGTGCACACCATCGAGGAGCTGGTCAGCAACGTGGTGCAGGCGGCCGATGTCATTGTCCAGCTGGAGCAGGATAGCGAGAGCATCGGCGGCATCCTCGAGGTGATTCGCGGCATTGCCGACCAGACCAACCTGCTGGCGCTCAATGCCGCCATTGAGGCGGCGCGTGCCGGTGAGCAGGGCCGTGGTTTCGCGGTGGTGGCCGACGAGGTGCGCACCCTGGCCTCGCGTACCCAGGACTCCACCAAGGAGATCCAGGAGATGATCGAGAAGCTGCAGAACGGTGCGCGCAGCGCGGCCTCGGTGATGGAGCAGGGACGTTCGATGACCGAGCAGAGTATCGAGCAGGCGACCCGCGCCCGCTCCAGCCTGGAGGCGATCACCCGCTCCATCGCCAGCATTACCGACATGAGCGTCCAGATCGCCGCCGCCTCCGAGGAGCAGAGCTCGGTGGCCGAGGAGATGGCCGGCAGCATCAACCAGATCAGCGAGGCCAGTGACCACAATGCCGAGGGTGCGCGTCACACTGCCCAGGCCGGTCACGAGCTGGCCCAGCTGGCCGCTCACCTGCACGATGTGGTTGGTCGCTTCAAGACCTAGTCGTAGCGTGCAGGGGTAAAGAAAAAGGGCGCCAGCGGCGCCCTTTTTTGTGGCCTAGCGTTTGACCCCCTCCAGCCGTATCCAGCCATCGTCTTCCACCGGCTCGGCCATCTCGAACCAGGGGAGGTAGGCCTCGCGCACCTCCTGTGCCTGCTCGGGAAGGATACCCGAGAGGACGATGTGGCCGCCTGCGCTGACATGCCCGGCCAGCTTCGGCGCCAGCGACACCAGCGGACCGGCGAGGATGTTGGCCAGCAGCAGTTCCGCCTCGATGGGCGGGAAGGCATCCGGCAGGTAGACCTCCAGCTGCTCGCTGACCGCGTTGCGCTCGGCGTTGTCGCGGCTGGCCAGCAGCGCCTGCGGGTCGTTGTCGACCCCGTGTACCGTCGCTGCGCCGAGCAGGGCAGCGGCGATGGCGAGAATGCCGGAGCCGCAGCCGTAGTCGATCACCGTCTGTCCTGTGGGCGGGTGGGCATCCAGCCAGCCCAGGCAGAGTCGGGTGGTGGGGTGGGTGCCGGTGCCGAAGGCCAGCCCCGGGTCGAGGAGGATATTGACCCCCTGCGGGTCCGGGGCCTGGTGCCAGCTGGGAACGATCCACAGCCGCTCGCCAAAGCGCATCGGTTCGAAGGCGTCCATCCAGGCGCGGGTCCAGTCCTTGTCCTCCAGCGGGGTGACGCGATAATCGGGCAGGGGCTCGGGGGCCAGGCGCTCGCCCAGCGTGGCGACAACCGCATCAATGTCGGCCTCTGCCGGGTAGAGGGCCACCACGTGGGTACGTTCCCAAACCGGGGTCGCCCCGGGCGGCGGTTCGTAGAGCGGCTGGTCGGCGGCATCCTGCATGGTGACCGCCGAGGCCTCCAGCTCGCTGAGGATGTCGGCGTAGTGCTCGGCATGTTGGGCGTCGCTTTCAAGAATCAGTTGCAGCCAAGGCATGGGCTTGGGGTCCTTCGGGGTGCTGATAAATAAAGGGGGGAGGGCAAAGATTGACTACATCATAACCTAGTGGAATGATGGGCGTCACACCACGACTTAAGCTTGCGTTAAGTATTATTCAAAGGAGAAAACACTCAATGAATAAGGCTACTACCCTGGGCCTGGCCATGGCCCTGCCTGCCTTTGGCGCCATCGCCGCCCCCGCGGTTGAGGTCCACGGCCTGCTGGAGGTCGACTCCTTTATGGAAAGCGATTATGCCGGTGGCAGTACCACCGATGTCGTACTTGCCACCATGGAGCTGGGGTTCGATGCCACCATTAACAGCATGGTGGGGGCACATGTGCTGTTTCTCTACGAAGAAGATGCCACCGATCCGCCGGCGCTGGATGAGGGCTACATCAACATGAGCATGGGCCGCGGCAGCAGCCTCAGCGCGGGTAAGCTGTATGTGCCCTTCGGCAGCTATGAGACCGCCATGCTCAGCGACCCGATGACCTTGGTGATGGGGGAGACCTCCGAGTCAGCGCTGATGTACGGCAGTGACAGCAATGGCCTGGCCGCCAGCTTCTACGCCTTCAACGGCGATGCCGAGAGAGCGGCGGCTACCAACGACGACACCCTCAGCTACGGCGTGCATTTCGGCCTGGCCCAGGAGGGGCGTTTCGCCGTCGGTGTGGGTTACATCTCCAATCTGGCCGACAGTAACATCATGCAGGAGCTGGACGGCGGCGGTCTGGGCACCCCTGGTATGGTCGATGCAGAGGTGGCCGGTGCGAACGCCTATCTCAACTGGAATGCCGGCAGCTTCTCCCTAATCGCCGAGCACGTCTCCGCGCAGAGCAGCTTCGTTGCCGGTGACTTCAACGGTCTGCTGGCCGCCGAGGCCAAGCCCAGCACCAACCATCTTGAGTTGGTATTCGCCGGCGGGCGTGGCTCGACCCTGGCGCTTAGCTACCAGACCTCCTCCGAGGCCGCCTTCATGGGCCTGCCGGAGACTGCCATGGGCATTGCCATCAGCAGTGAGGTGATGAACGGTGCCACGGTTGGCCTTGAGTACCTGACCATGGACGACTATGCCGTGGTCGATGGCGGTACCGGCGAGAGCGCCGACCTTACCACCCTGCGTTTCGCCGCCGAG
>JBFFRO010000199.1:0-4031 GCA_041572995.1 Thiohalomonadaceae bacterium | reverse complement strand
GCCTCCAACGCCCTGTCCTGCTCCTCGCTGGCGCCGCGCGGGCGGGTACCGGCGATGGGGCGCACGGTGACCTTGCCGTCCTCGTAGCGGGTGAGGATCTCCGGCGAGGAGCCGACGATCTGAAACTCGCCGCAGTCGAGGAAAAACATGTAGGGCGAGGGGTTGAGGCTGCGCAGCGAGCGGTAGAGATCCAGCGGCGGCGCCTCGAAGGGGATGGAGAGACGCTGCGAGAGCACCACCTGCATGATGTCGCCGTCGGTGATGTACTCCTTGGACTTGGCCACCGCCGCCTCGAAGCCCTCCTGGGTGAAGCCGGAGACGAAGTCCTCCTCGCCCAGATCCCGGGCCGGCACGTGCGGGGGGCGCTTGAGCGGCTCATCCAGCTGGGCGACCAGTTTGCGCAGGCGGGTCTCGCCCTTCTCCTTTGCGGCGGGCTCGGCCGGGTCCACGTGGACAACGACGAAGAGCTTGCCGCTGAGGTTATCGAACACCACCACCTCGTCGGAAAGCACCAGCAGGATATCGGGGTTGCCGAGCGGGTCCTCGTTGGGGCACTCGCCCAGGCGCGGCTCGATGTAGCGCACGGTGTCGTAGCCAAAGTAGCCGACCAGGCCACCGGTGAACTTGGGCAGGCCGGCCACCTCCGGCACCTTGTAGCGGGCCTGGAAGGCCTCGATAAAGGCCAGCGGGTCCTCGACCGTCTCCTGCTCCACCACCACGTGGTCGGTGGTGACGGTCACCTCGTGGCCGCGCACGCTGAGCACGGTGCGCGCCGGCAGGCCGATGATGGAGTAGCGGCCCCACTTCTCGCCGCCCTGCACGGACTCGAAGAGGTAACTGTAGGGCGCGGCGGCCAGCTTGAGGTAGGTGGAGAGCGGCGTGTCGAGGTCGGCCAGCACCTCGCGCATGAGCGGGATGCGGTTGTAGCCCTGGTCGGCCAGTTGTTCGAAGTGTTCTGCGTTCATTGGCTAGTCACCCAAAAAAGGAGAAACGATAAAAAGACGATTGCGTTGCGGGGCCGTTCAGCCACGCCATCGTTGTTCCAACCGTTGTTTCACCGTTCTCTCCTTTCGGGTCTGCACTGCAGTTACAGAATGTCCTTGAGCTCGGCCATGGAGTCAATCACCGCGTCCGGATTGTAGTCGCGGATATCTTCGCCGTGGTTGTAGCCGTAGCTCATGCAGATGATCTGGAAGCCGGCGGCACGCGCGGCCTTCACATCACTCATGGAGTCGCCCAGCATCATCGCTTTGGCCGGCTCGACGCCGAAGAACTCGGCGGCGTGCAGCAGCGGCAGCGGGTCGGGCTTCTTCTTCTCCAGGGTGTCGCCGCAGATGATGATCTCGAACTCATCGTGCACACCCAGGTCCTTGAGCAGCGGGATGGTGAACTGCGCGGCCTTGTTGGTCACGCAGCCCAGCTTATAGCCCGCCGCCTTGAGGTAATCCAGCCCCTCGCGCACGCCGGGGTAGAGCACGCTGCGCTTGGAGGTGTTCTCGGCGTAGAGCTCGAGGAAGATCGGGTAGGCCTTCTCGAACAGCGCCTCGTCCGGCTCGCCGTCGAGGGCGTTGATCAGCGCGCGGCGGGTCAGGCGTTCAACGCCGTTGCCCACCCAGTTGCGCACCGCATCCTCACCGCGCAGCGGCATATCCATCTGCTTCATCATCTCATCGACGCAGTAGGCCAAGTCCGGTACGGAGTCGACCAGGGTGCCGTCCACATCGATGAGGATCATCTCGGGTTTGTTCATTGTAACCCCCTATTACATGGTAACGGCGGGCGCGGAGGCATCACCCCCGGGCCCGCCGTCCCGTGTCGAATGCGTCTTACTTGCCGACCTTGGCCAGCTCGGCACGCATCTCAGCGATGATGGTGTCGTAGTGGTTGGTGTCGCTGTCGTTGCGCTTGCCGAAGACGGCGGAGCCAGCAACGAAGGTATCGACACCCGCCTCAGCCACTTCCTTGATGTTGGCCGGGCCGACACCGCCGTCGATCTCCAGGCGGCAGTCGTAACCGCCGGCATCGATCATCTCGCGCACCTTGCGGGCCTTGTCGAGCACGTGGGGGATGAACTTCTGACCGCCGAAGCCGGGGTTCACGGACATCAGCAGCACCATGTCGAGCTTGGGCAGGGTGTACTCAAGGATATCCAGCGGGGTGGCCGGGTTGAACACCAGGCCGGCCTTGCAGCCCAGTTCCTTGATCATGCCGATGGTGCGGTCGATGTGCTCGGAGGCCTCCGGGTGGAAGGTGATGTAGGTGGCACCGGCCTTGGCGAAATCGGGGATGATGCGGTCCACCGGCTTGACCATCAGGTGCACGTCGATGGGGGCAGTGACGCCGTGCTTGCGCAGGGCATCGCAGACCAGCGGGCCGATGGTCAGGTTGGGCACGTAGTGGTTATCCATCACATCGAAGTGGACGATGTCGGCACCGGACTTAAGGACGTTGTCGACCTCCTCACCCAGGCGGGCGAAGTCCGCGGAGAGGATGGAGGGAGCAATCTGAAAATCGGCCATGGTGTCTGCCTCTTAATCTGTATCGTGTGGTCTGCCCGCCTGGGGCGGACACCGTAATCTTGGGAATCAGCAAGTTTACCCGCTCCGCGCGCCCAATGCGATACCGCACCAATGCCCACACGAGTCCGGGGGCTATGGACGGAGTGGGCGCTCACGTATACTGACCGCATGTTTAAGACCCGCTACCCATGGCCCTTGCTGGCCCTGCTACTCGCCCTACCCACCGGGCCCATTTGGGCCGAGGAAGGGGCCGATAGCGAGGACACCCCCGCTGTCGAGGAGCGTATCGCCGCGCCCAGCCCCGAGGCGTTGCGCCTGGGCGACCTGGGTCGGCTGCATGACCCGGGTGAGGTGCTGGAGCTGGATGCCAACGGCGAGCCCTTCCCCGCCCTGTTCCGCGCCGAGGAACGCGGTACACCGCTGGGGGCGGTGATCCTGCTGCACGATGCCGGTGCCCACGCCGACTGGCCGGGGGTGATCGGCCCGCTACGGCGACAACTACCGACCCTGGGCTGGGCCACCCTCAGCCTGCAACTGCCGGTGGCACCCATCGCCAAGGCCGGTGACCTAGAGGCCGATGCCCGCGCCACCGCCCGGCTGCTGGAGGCGGCGCGCCCACGCATCGCCGCGGCGGTCGCGGAACTGAACGCACGCGGTATCCAGCGCATCGCCCTTATCGGCCACGGCAGCGGCGCCCTGGCCGCCGCCGACTACCTGGCCGAGAATCTGGCCGCCGGGGTGGGCGGCGCGGTGCTGGTGGGGATCAGTGGGGTGAGCAGCCCGCCGCCGCTGCTCTCGCCCCAGGCCGTCCGGGCAACGGAAACCGAGGAGCCGCCTGCGGAGGGTGATGCGGCCGAGAAACCGGCCCCGGCTGAAGTTGAGGCGGCGGTCGAAGAGGAGGCCCCCTGGGAGCCGCCGCGTTCACCGGCCACGCTGATCGGCCTGATCAGCGTGCCGCTGCTGGACATCTACGGCCAGCGCGACCTGCCGCAGGTGCTCTCCGGCGCCAGGCGTCGCGCGGCGGCGGCCCGCGGTGCCGAGGGCGGGCTCAGCAGTGATCAGTACCTGAGCACGCAGCGGGTACGCACCCCCGGCAACGACAACAGCCGGCGCATCACCTACCGCCAGTTCGCCATGCCCGGTGCCGACCACCCGTTCAGCGCCCACAGCGAGGCCCTGGTGCGACGGGTCCACGGCTGGCTCAAGCGCCACCTCCCCGCCAGGTAATTAGCCGATCGGCTTGTCGCAGCGCAGCGTCTGCGGACGCTCGATGCGGCCACTCTCCGGCTGCAGTAGGAACAGTCCACCGGGGCCAACCTCCAGCCCCGGGGCGTGCCACTCGCCGAGCAGGTCCTGATCGCTGCTGAGCACCAGCGCCTCCCCCTGCCAGCAGAGCATACCCAGACCGCCGGGGTAGAGACCACGGACAAAACCCTCGCCTTCCTGCCCCGCCAGCAAAGGCTCCAGCTCGACCACCGCCAGCACCGGGTGCCCCTCGTCGGCCCCCAGTGC
>JBFFRO010000198.1:0-4079 GCA_041572995.1 Thiohalomonadaceae bacterium | reverse complement strand
GGATCGGCCAGTACGTTGACGTAGGCGAACTCCACGCCACAGGCCTTCAGCGCCTCGGCGGCACGGCTGGAGTAGCCGCAGGAGGGCATCTGCGGGGTACCCTTCATGTAGATCACGATGGGGTTGCCCTTCACCTGCTCATCGATACGCTTCAACACCTCATCCATAGTACAAAACCTCTCAAATCATCATCGGGGCGCCGTTTGGCGCGATAGTGGCACATTGTAGCCGATATGGTAGCCACTGCCGCCCTTTTCAAGGCGATCGCTGCCGCACGGCTTGCGAGGATAACGGTAAATCGGTGATGCTTGCCCTGAATCCATTAGCACCGATAGGGACATTAACTCATGAATTTCCGCCTCCTCCACGCCGCGCTGCTCGGCTCCACCCTCGCCTGCGCTGGCAATGCCCTTGCCGCCAAACTCTATGTCACCGACAGCTCCGGCAAGCCGGTGATCGACGGCTCCGGCAAGTGCGTCATGGCCGCGGGTGGGCGCGACCTGGACGAGTGCGGCCCTGCCCCGGAGCCGGTGGCCCGCGAGCCGGCGCCCCTGCCGGTGGTCCCGGTGACCGTCGCGCCGCCCGTACCGGCCATGCCCACCCCGGCGCCGGCTCCCGAACCCGTTGTCCTCGACCGTGACGGGGACGGGGTGAGCGACGATCGCGACCTCTGCAGCAACAGTGTGGCGGGCAGCATGGTGGATGCCAGCGGCTGCGTCGAGAAACTGGTGATGCACAACATCGCCTTCCACTACAACAGCGTGGAGTTGACCCGCGAGAGCAAGGCGGTACTGGATAGGCTGGCTGCCAAGGTGCGCCTCAACCCGGCCATCGCCAGCGTCACCATCTATGGCCACACCGACTCGCGCGGCAGCTACGAGCTGAACCAGCGCATCTCGGAGCAGCGCGCCAACGCGGTGCGCGACTACCTCGCCAGCCAGGGACTGGCCGCGGAACGGCTGCGCGCCATCGGCAAGGGAGAGATGGAGCCCCTTGAGAGCAACATGCTGGCCCCCGGCCGCGCCAGGAACCGCCGTGTGGAGTTCGAGTTCACGATGAAATAAGGGCGGTAGCCAGCACGAATAAAACGCCGCGTTTCGTGGCGTTTTTTTATGCCTGGTCGACGTTGCTCTGCAGCCACAACTCCAGCAGCGCCATGTGCCAGAGCTTGGAGCCGTTAAGTTTAGTGAAGTGCTCGGGGGCATCGGGCCGGGCCAGAAGACGCTCGACGTAAGCGCGATCGAAAAGGTTGCGATTACGACAGGCCTGGGAGTCGAGGATATCGCGCATGAAATCGAGGAAATCGCCACGCACGTACTTGAGCGCCGGCATGGGAAAGTAGCCCTTGGGGCGGTCGATGACACTGTCGGGGATGAGGCCGCGGGCAATCTGTTTCAGCACGTACTTGGCGTCATCGCCGTTGGGACCGAGCTTCATCGCCGGCGGCATGCTCATCGCCAACTCCA
This sequence comes from Thiohalomonadaceae bacterium, assembly GCA_041572995.1. Taxonomy (GTDB): domain Bacteria; phylum Pseudomonadota; class Gammaproteobacteria; order Thiohalomonadales; family Thiohalomonadaceae; genus JBFFSW01. Next base: position 2,613 of record JBFFRO010000198.1, on the reverse strand, counting down.
CCAGTTCATGGTCGAGGAAGGGCACGCGCGCCTCCAAGCCCCAGGCCATGGTCATGTTGTCCACCCGCTTGACCGGGTCATCGACGATGAGGGTGGTGGCATCCATGCGCAGCACCTTGTCCAGGTACTCGGAGGTGCCGGGCTGGGCCAGCAGCTCGCTTACCAGCGCGCTGGTGTAGTCCTCACCGCGATAGTCGGCGCTCACCATCTCCAAGAACTCGGCATGGTCGCGGTCGAAGTAGTGCCTGGCGAAACGCTCCAGGTCCGAGCCCTGCTCGGCGGCCATGCGCGGGTACCAGAAGTAGCCGGCGAACACCTCGTCGGCACCCTGGCCACTCTGCACCACCTTCACCTGCTGCGAGACCTGCTCGGCAAGCAGGTAGAAGGCCACCGCGTCCTGCCCCACCATCGGCTCGGCCATCTGCGCCACTGCCTCGGGCAGGCGCTTGAGCACCTGGTCGTTGGCGATGTGGTACTTGTGGTGACGGGTGTTGTGCATCGCCACCACCTGGTCGGAGAACTCAAACTCGCTGCCCGACTCCTCCGGCTGGTCCTCGAAGCCGATGGAGAAGGTGAGGATATCCTCCACCCCCTGCTCGGCCAGCAGGCCCACCAGCAGTGAGGAGTCGAGGCCGCCGGAGAGTAGTACCCCCACCGGCACATCGGCGATCTCCAGGCGACGCTTCACCGACTTGCGCAGCGCCTCGTGAACCGCCTCGGTCCACTCGGACTCGCTCCGTGTCTCGGCGGGACGCTCGGCGTAGAGCTGCCAGTAGCGCCGCTCCTCCACCCGCCCATCGGGGCCCATCTGCAGGCAGGTGCCGGGGGCCAGCTTGCGCACCCCATTCAAGATGGTACGCGGCGCCGGGATCACCGCATGCAGGGTGAACTGGTTGTGCAAGGCCAGCGGATCGATGCTGGTATCGACACCACCGTGGGCGAGGATCGCCTGGGTGTTGGAGGCGAACAGCAGCCGATCGTTGTCCAAGCTGTAGTAGAGCGGCTTGATGCCAAGGCGGTCACGGCCCATAAACAGCCGCTGCGCCTTCATGTCCCAAATGGCGAAGGCGAACATGCCGGTGAGACGCTCCACGCACTGCCCTCCCCAGGCGGCATAGGCCTTGAGGATCACCTCCGAATCGCCATCGGAGAAGAAGCGGTAGCCCAGCTCTTTCAGCTCCTCGCGCAGCTGCGGGTAGTTGTAGATGGTGCCGTTGAAGACCAGCGCCAGCCCCAGCTCGGAGTCCACCATCGGCTGATTGCCGCGCTCAGAGAGGTCGATAATCGACAGACGCCGGTGACCCAGGGCCAGCGGCCCGTCGGCGAAGCTGCCCTCGTGGTCCGGGCCGCGCCGCTCCAGCCGGTGCAGCATGCGCCCCACCCGACCCAGGTCCGGCACCGTGCCATCCAGTCTCAATTCACCGCAAATTCCACACATACTCTATTTTCCTGAAATTAGTTCTCACTGCCCCAGCCACCGCCTCCCGGGGTCGCGATGGCAAGACGATCGCCGGCCTTGAGCGCCACCGTCACCTTCGGAGGCAACAGCTCGCCGTTAAGGCGGTTCTCGCCACGGGCACCGTCACCCCCACCGCTCAGTCCCCAGGGGGTGTGGCGACGACGCTCGGTGAGCAGGGTGGCCTGGGCCGGGGCGAGGAACTCGAACTCCCGCTCCAGGCCATCGCCGCCGGGGTGTTTTCCCAAGCCGCCGGAGCCACGACGCACCGCGTAGCGGCGCAGGCGCAGCGGGTAGTGGCTCTCCAGCACCTCGATGGGGGTGTTGAGGGTATTGGTCATATGGGTCTGCACCGCCGAGAGCCCGCCCCCCACGGCGCCGGCGCCCATGCCTCCACCCATGGTTTCATAATAGTCCCAAGCAGCCCCAGCGCGAGACCCCATCGCCAGGTTGTTCATGCCGCCATGGCTGGCGGCGGGAATGGCCCCGGGCAGAGCCTGGGCCAGGGCGCCGCAGACCGCATCCACCACCCGGCTAGAGGTCTCCACATTGCCCGCCGCCACCGCCGCCGGACGGCGGGCGTTGAGCAGCGAGCCCTCGGGGGCGCTGATGCGGATAGGGCGAAAGGCCCCGGCACAGGCCGGGGTGTGGGCCGGCATCAGGCAGCGAAAGAGGTAATAGACCCCGGCGGCGGCCACCGACAGCGGGCAGTTGACGTTGCCGGCGGTCTGCGCAACCGTGCCGCTGAAGTCGACGCGAATATCGTGACCCTGAACCTCGATGGCGACGGCGATGGGCAGGTCGTGATTGCCCATGCCGTCATCGTCCAGATAATCGGTGAAATGGTAGCTACCGTCGGGGATCGTGGTCAGGGCCGCGCGGGAGAGCCGCTCGGCGTAGTCATTGAGCCCGGCCAGGGCCTGGAGATAGTTAGCGCTCCCCAACTCCACAATGAGGGCGCCCAGGCGCTCCAGCCCGGCGCGGTTGGCACTCAGCTGGGCAGCGAAGTCCCCCTCGATCACCCCGCCGTTGACCGCCGAGAGCACCTCGGGACGCGGCGCGCCGGCCTCCAGCAGCTTGCTCGGCGGGATGATTGCCCCCTCCTCCTCCAGCGAGGATGAGATCGGCATGGAACCCGGCGAATCACAGCCGATATC
>JBFFRO010000197.1:0-4091 GCA_041572995.1 Thiohalomonadaceae bacterium | reverse complement strand
TGAGCAGGTGAAGGGCAACCCCATCGTGATCTACATGAAGGGTACCCCGCAGATGCCCTCCTGCGGCTACTCCAGCCGTGCCGCCGAGGCGCTGAAGGCCTGTGGCGTGGAGTTCGCCTACGTCAACGTACTGGCCGATCCGGAGATCTTCGAGAACTTGCCCCGTTACCAGAACTGGCCCACCTTCCCGCAGCTCTATGTGAACGGTGAGCTGATCGGCGGGCACGACATCATGATGGAGATGTTCCAGAAGGGTGAGCTCAAGCCGCTGCTGGAGACGGCGGTCGCCTAAGTCGTGCCGTGCCACTTGAAGGCCGACCCCCGGGTCGGCTTTTTTGTGCCCGCATTCCTGCCTCGCTTAAGCCCCTGTGGCTGTTGGGGTTTTCCTAAAAGCTTTCGCCAGCCTTAATAAAAAGTTTATAAAAACATAGCGTTAGGATAATATAAGCAAACGCTGAAAAAGCCGTTTTTGTTAAGTGAGGTTTCAGCAAGCGGCGTCATGATCGCTCCGCTATCCGCATCTTGGAGTGCCGAACATGTCCACACACGAACACGAGGTCAAGGTCTGGGACCCCCTGGTCAGGGTGTTTCACTGGTCCCTCGTTCTGGCCTTTACCCTCGCCTATGTCAGTGGTGAGCACCTCGAGTGGCTGCATCTGGGCGCGGGCTACACCGTGATGGCTCTGGTGCTGGTTCGTGTGCTCTGGGGTTTCATCGGCACTCGTTATGCCCGCTTCTCCGATTTCGTTCGTCCCTGGAGCGAGGTGCGCGCCTACCTCAAGGCCCTGTCCATGCTGCGCCCGCCTCACTACCTGGGCCATAACCCGGCCGGCGGGGCGATGGTGGTTGCCCTGCTGGTGGGCCTGCTACTGACCACCCTGAGCGGCATGGCCGCCTACGGGGTTGAGTCTGGTCAGGGTCCGCTGGCCTCGCTGCATGGGCTTGGTCACTTCTGGGAGGAGGTGTTCGAGGAGGGCCACGAGCTGCTGGTCCATCTGACCCTGGCGCTGGTGGTGGTGCATGTGGCCGGCGTGCTGGTTGGCAGCTTCGCCCATGCCGAGAACCTACCGCGAGCCATGGTTACCGGCTGGAAGCGTCGCGACTGATGGCCGAGCAGCAGCACGACATGCAGGCCATTCGTGTCTGGGACCGGCCCACCCGGCTGTTCCACTGGCTCTTCGCCGTGGCCACCGTGACCGCCTTTATCACCGGTGACAGTCCCCGCCACACCGATTTGCACACCTTCTGCGGTTACCTGGTACTCGCGCTCATCACCTTCCGCTTGGTCTGGGGTTTTATCGGTGGGCGACACGCCCGCTTCAGTGCCTTCGTGCGTAAGCCGCTGACGGCGATTGCCTACCTGCGGGCGCTGGCCGCACACCAGGCTCCGCACACCACCGGCCACAATCCAGCCGGAGGCTGGGCGGTACTGGCGATGCTGGGTATGAACCTGTTGATCGGCATTACCGGCATTCTGGTGCTGGGGGCCGAGGAGGGGTTCGGGCCGCTGGCAGGCTGGAGCGATGTCGGCACCGGTGTCGCCCTGCACGAATTGCACGAGCTGCTGGCCTGGAGTCTGATGGCCGTGGTGGTGCTGCACATCGCCGCGGTCATCTACGAGAGCCGTAGCGAGGGTCAGAACCTGGCCGCGGGCATGCTTCATGGCCGCAAGCGCGGCCTCCTCGAGGAGGCCGAGCCTAATAACGCCAGCGGTGCCGCCCTGGTGATGGTGATCGCCCTTGGCCTGTATGCCGTGGTCTGGTCCATGCCCTATCTGGGAGCCGATGAGGAGGAGCCCCACCGGCCCTTCAGCGGCCCGGCGCTGAATATGAGTGAGGCGTGGCGGACGAACTGTGCCGACTGTCACCTGCCTTATCATCCCAGCCTGCTGCCCGCGCGCTCCTGGAATCGATTGCTTAGGGAGCAGTCTGCACACTTCGAGGAGGACCTCTATCTGGATGGCGAGGTGGTGCTGGAACTGCTGGAGTTTGCCGTGGCCAATGCCGCCGAGCGCGGTGTCAGCGAGGCGGCCTGGCGTATCGACCACTCCATTGCCCCAGATCAGGTGCCGCTACGCATCAGTGACACCGATTACTGGCGCGAGGCTCACGCGGAGGTGGATGAAGCCTATTTCGAACGCGAACCGGTCAACGGGCGTTTTGACTGTGCCGCCTGCCACCTCGATGCCGACAGCGGACGTTTCGACAACGGTGCCATGCACCTTCCCGGGCTCTAAGCCTTGGCTAAGGTTGTTTTGTCACGATAAACCCTTCAAACCCCCTATGTTGAGGAACGATGCAATCATGCGTACCTTGAGTCTTTCCATGCTGCTGCTGGCACTGCTGACGCCGCCCGCCGCCTCTGCCGATGTCCTGGATGAACTGCTGGAGCAGTATCGTGCCGCTGGCGTGGCTGAGTTCAGCGCCGAGTCGGGCGAGCAGTTGTGGCACTCTCAGTTCAGCCACAGCAAGGCCCCTAGTAGCCGTAGCTGTGCTACCTGTCATACCAGCGATCCGCGACACATCGGCGAACACGTGCGTACCGGCAAGAGCATTAAGCCGATGGCTCGTTCGATGAACTTTGATCGCTTTACCGAGCAGGCCAAGGTTGAAAAGTGGTTCAAACGCAACTGCAAATGGACCCTGGGACGCGAGTGCACTGAGCAGGAGAAGGGCGACCTGTTGGTCTACCTTCGCGGCCTATAAAGCACCGAATCGAATTTGAGGAGAGGACGGATGATTAAGAAGTATGTACTGATTTTTCTGGCGGGGCTGCTGAGCGCACCGCTGGTGGCGGTGGCCGATGGCCCCGGTGGTTCTGGCGGTTCCGGCGGTAGCTACAAGCGTGGTCCCGGGGTTAAGCCGGTGGAGAACAAGCACTACCTGGAGGAGTGTGGCTCCTGTCACTTCGCCTACCAGCCGGGCCTGCTGCCGCGCCGCTCCTGGGAGAAGGTGATGGGCCGTCTCGATGCTCACTTTGGCGACAATGCCGAGCTGGATGCCGAGGCCCTGGCCGAGCTGACCGCCTACGTCATGGATAATGCTGCCGACCAGGCGCTGGAGAAGCGCTCGGTGAAGATCATGCGTTCGCTGGAGAGCGACGAGGCGCCGCTACGAATCACCGAGACCCCCTATATTCACCACCAGCATGACGAGATCCCGGCCCGTTACATCAAGCATGCGGAGATCGGTACCCTGAGTAACTGTACCGCCTGCCACAAGAAGGCACGCGAGGGTTACTACGGTGAGCGCTGGATCGAGATCCCGGGTGTGGGTCCCTGGGAAGACTAGAGCGATATAAGCGCCATGAAAAAGCCGGGCTCTGCCCGGCTTTTTTGTGTCTACAGTCCGGCGCCCAGCTCCAGCTCGCGCCAGCGGTTGACGATGGCGCAGAAGAGTTCGGCGGTGCGTTCGGCATCGTAGACCGCGGAGTGGGCCTGTTCGTTGTCCCAGTTGATACCCGCGGCCTGTGCGGCGCGCGCCAGCACGGTCTGGCCGTAGGCGAGGCCACCGAGCGTGGCGGTGTCGAAGGTGCTGAAGTTATGGAAGGGATTTTTCTTGAAGCGGGTGCGATCCACGGCGGCCTTGAGAAAGCCGAGGTCGAAAAAGGCGTTGTGGCCGACCAGGATGGCGCGGCTGCAGCCCTGACTCTTCACCTCATCGCGTACCGGCAGCAACACCTGCTCCAGCGCCTCGCGCTCGGGTACCGCCAGGCGGAAGGGGTGGTAGGGGTCGATGCCGGTGAACTCCAGCGCACGCTGCTCGAGGTTGGCACCGGGAAAGGGCTCCACATGGGCGGCGAAGGTCTGCTGCGGATGCAGCTCACCGCTGGGGTCCATGCCGATGGTGACCGCGGCGATCTCCAGCAGGGCATCGGTATCGGCATTAAAACCGGCGGTCTCTACATCCACCACCACGGGCAGGAAGCCGCGGAAGCGATTGGCGATACGGGGTTTTTCTTCATCGGGTAACATCGTTTAAAGCTTAACGGATCAGGGAAGGATTTGCGATGATGGAGCGTCAACCTGGAGGGCGTATGCGAGGTTCACTGATGAAGGTAGGGCTGGCCGCGCTGTGGCTGCTGCTGGCCCC
>JBFFRO010000196.1:0-4131 GCA_041572995.1 Thiohalomonadaceae bacterium | reverse complement strand
TGGAGGTCTTCGTCCACGGCGCCCTCTGCATCGCCTACTCCGGCCGCTGCCTGCTCTCCGGCTACTTCAACCACCGCGATGCCAACCAGGGCAGCTGCACCAACGCCTGTCGCTGGGACTACAAGCTCAAGCCCGCCGGAGAGTTCGTGCTGGAGGAGGGCGAGCGCCCCGGCGAGCTGATGCCCATCGAGGAGGATGAGCACGGCACCTACATCATGAACTCCAAGGACCTGCGCGCGGTGGAGCATGTGCAGCGGCTGGCGGATATCGGTGTCGATTCGCTGAAGATCGAGGGGCGCACCAAAAGCCACTACTACGTGGCCCGCACCACACAGGTCTACCGTCAGGCCATCGATGATGCGGCGGCCGGCCGCCCCTTCGACCCCAGCCTGCTGGGCGTGCTGGAGAACCTCGCCAACCGTGGCTACACCGACGGTTTCTACCAGCGTCACCACAGCCACGAGTACCAGAACTACTTGCAGAACCACTCCGATAGCCTGCAGCAGCGCTTTGTCGGCGAGCTGGCGTCCTATGATGCCGCGCACGGCCTGGCACGGGTGGTGGTGAAGAACAAATTCGTTGTCGGCGATCGCCTGGAGCTGATTACCCCCGCGGGTAATCGCCTCTTCACCCTGGAGCAGATGCTGGACGGCAATGGCGGTGAGCTGGCCGAGGCCCCTGGCGGCGGCTACCAGGTGGATATCCCCCTTGCTACCAATCCGGGCACTCACGCCCTGCTGGCCCGCTGTCTCGAATAGTCTCTATATGAGACATGTCGCAAATTGTGCTACATTATGTGTCTCATATTGAGATGACCGGTTTTTTGTCAATCGCATAGAAGTCAATATAAACAACGAGTTAACGTTGTTTTTATATTTTGGCACGCTATTAGCAATACTCCATACAAGCCAACTGCTTAACCACAGGTAAAGCGATAGTTGGAGGCGGCTGAAGAGGCCCGGGTCTGGAGCGCAGTCCCCCGCCCTTACCGCCTTAGGAATTCAACCCCCTACTCCTTACAGATACACCTCCTGCGCCATGGATTGGCCACACTGGACCGCCGACACTTTGTTGGCGGTTTTTTTTTGCCCCGCCACCGGCCGGCCCTGCAGTGGTAGAATGGGCGGGTTACCCATAGCCCGACAGAACACCCACAGGAGCCAGCCGTGAGCCGTCCCGAAACCGGAATCAGCGCCTTTCCCTCTGCCCGCATGCGCCGCATGCGCCGCGATGACTTCTCCCGCCGCCTGATGCGCGAGAACGCGGTCACCGCCGATGACTTCATCTACCCGATGTTCATCCTCGAGGGGGAGAACCAGCGCGAGGCGGTGCCCTCCATGCCCGGTGTGGAGCGGGTCTCCATCGACCTGCTGCTCAAGCAGGCCGAGGAGCTGGTGGAGCTGGGCATTCCCATGGTGGCGCTGTTCCCGGTGACCCCACAGTCGGCCAAGAGCGAGTTGGCCGAGGAGGCCTACAACCCGGACGGCCTGGCCCAGCGTGCGGTGCGCGCCCTGCGTGAGAACTTCCCCGAGCTGGGGGTGATGACCGACGTGGCCCTGGACCCCTTCACCATCCACGGCCAGGACGGGCTGCTGGATGAGACCGGCTACGTGATGAATGACGAGACCACCGAGGTGCTGGTCAAGCAGGCCCTCTCCCATGCCGAGGCCGGTGCCCAGGTGGTCGCCCCCTCCGACATGATGGACGGGCGTATCGGCGCCATCCGCGAGGCGCTGGAGGCGGCCGGCTACATCCACACCCGTATCATGGCCTATTCGGCCAAGTACGCTTCCAGCTTCTACGGCCCCTTCCGCGACGCGGTGGGCTCCGCCGGCAATCTCGGCGGCGGCAACAAGTACACCTATCAGATGGACCCGGCCAACTCCGACGAGGCGCTGTGGGAGGTGGGGCTGGATATTGCCGAGGGCGCCGACATGCTGATGGTCAAGCCGGGCATGCCCTACCTGGACATCGTCCGTCGGGTGAAGGATCAGTACCAGGCCCCCACCTTCGTCTACCAGGTCTCCGGCGAGTACGCCATGCTCAAGGCAGCCGCGCAGAACGGCTGGCTGGATGAGCGGGCGGTGGTGATGGAGTCGCTGCTGGCCTTCAAACGGGCCGGTGCCGACGGCATCCTCACCTACTTTGCGGTGCAGGCCGCCAAGTGGCTGAAGGAATCCTAAGCCACTGAGTCAGCAAAAAAAGCCGGGCCATGCCCGGCTTTTTTTATTGTCGGTATATCCCAGTAAATAAGTCACTCTTATGACCAAGGTGTGACAGCTGACACGGAATCATTGATAATCCGTCCACCTAGCGACAGGGGAAGATTGATGTCACCCAAGAGCCATATCTTCAGTATGTTCGGCAGCTCGCCGGTCCGTCCCATGCAGAGCCACATGGCCGAGGTCCAGGCCTGTGTCACCGAGCTGGTGCCTTTCTTCGAGGCGGCACTGGCCTCCGACTGGGAAAAGGCGCAGGAAGTACAGCAGCGCATCGCCAGCCTTGAGGGGAAGGCGGATGAGCTCAAGCGCGAGCTGCGTCTGAAACTCCCCTCCGGCCTGATGATGGCGATGTCCCGCCGCGACCTGCTGGAGACCCTTACCATGCAGGACCGTATCGCCAACAAGGCCAAGGATATCGCCGGTCTGGTGCTGGGGAGGCAGATGAGCTTCCCTGAAGAGGTGCGTGAATCGCTGCTGGATTTCGTGCGCTGCAGCGTCAACGCCTCCAGCCAGGCACAGACCGCCATTAACGAGCTGGACGAACTGGTGGAAACTGGTTTCCGCGGCCGCGAGGTGGAGCTGGTGGAATCGATGATCACCGAACTGGACAAGATCGAAGGGGAGACCGACAAGATCCAGGTGAAAATTCGTGCTGCGATCTTCGAGCAGGAGAAGGACCTGCCACCGGTGGATGTGATCTTCACCTACCGTGTTATTGAGTGGATTGGCGACCTGGCCGATCTGGCCCAGCGTGTCGGCAGCCGCCTAGAGCTGATGCTCGCCCGCTAACCCCTTAATCCAGGTATCCCTTCATGGAACACGCAGAGATTTTCATCATTCTCGCCTGCATCTTCGGCTTTTTCATGGCCTGGGGCGTGGGTGCCAACGATGTCGCCAACGCCATGGGCACCTCGGTGGGCTCCAAGGCCGTCACCATCAAACAGGCCTTTATCATCGCCGCGGTATTCGAGTTCGCCGGTGCCTACCTCGCCGGCGGCGAGGTGACCAAGACCATCCGCAAGGGGATGATCGACGCCCAGATGCTCTCCGGTACGCCGGAGCTGGTGGTCTACGGCATGATGGCCGCGCTACTGGCCGCGGGGATATGGCTGCTGGTGGCCTCGCGTGCCGGCTGGCCGGTCTCCACCACCCACTCCATCGTCGGCGCCATCGTCGGCTTCGCCGCCGTCGGCATCGGCATGGATGCGGTTAACTGGGGCAAGGTCGGCACCATCGTCATGAGCTGGGTGATCTCACCGGCGCTCTCCGGCGTTATTGCCTACTGGCTCTTTGTCAGCGTGCAGCGGCTGATCCTTGATACCAAGGAGCCGCTGGAAAATGCCAAGCGCTATGTCCCCTATTACATCTTCCTGGTCGGCTTCATCATTGCCCTGGTGACCCTGTTCAAGGGGCTCAAGCATGTCGGCCTGCACCTGAGCACGCTAGAGAGCTATGGGGTTGCGGCGATCATCGGCGCCCTTGTGATGGCCATCGGCATCGTGCTGATCAAGCGCCTGAAGTTCGACCCCAGCGCCGACCGCGACTTTCATTTCGCCAACGTGGAGAAGGTGTTCGGCGTACTGATGATCTTCACCGCCTGTGCCATGGCTTTCGCCCACGGTTCCAACGACGTGGCCAACGCCGTTGGCCCGCTGGCGGCGGTGGTCGGCATTGCCGAATCGGGAGAGGTGGCGCAGAAGAGCATCATGCCCTCCTGGATCCTGCTGCTGGGCGGTGTCGGTATCGTCATCGGCCTGGTCACCTACGGTCACAAGGTGATCGCTACCGTCGGTACCGGTATCACCGAGCTGACCCCCAGCCGTGGCTTTGCCGCTACCCTGGCCGCCGCCACCACCGTGGTGATCGCCTCCGGCACCGGCCTGCCCATCTCCACCACCCACACCCTGGT
>JBFFRO010000195.1:0-4151 GCA_041572995.1 Thiohalomonadaceae bacterium | reverse complement strand
CTGGTGGAGGGGCGTACCGAGCCGGAGGCGGTCAACCTGCTGCTGCGCTTCGTGCAGACTGCCTTCGACTACCGTACCGATGACGAGCAGTTCGGCTATGAGAACTACCTCTTTGCCGAGGAGACCCTGCGCTACCCCTATTCGGATTGCGAGGACCGTTCGGTGATCTTCGCCTGGCTGGTGCGTGAGTTGCTGCAGTTGGAGGTGGTTGGTCTCAACTACCCCGGTCATGTGGCCGCTGCGGTGCGCTTCAGCGAACGCCAGCCCGGCGACTCGCTGGAGTACCGGGGACAGCGCTACTGGGTGGCCGACCCGACCTACGTCAACGCCGACTTCGGCATGACCATGCCGCAGTTTGCCAAGGCTACGCCCGAGGTGATCGCCCTGCGCTAGGGGCCAGCAGGGGAATGGGCCGGCCCGCCTTGGGGACGGCCCATTCGCGCCTGAAATGCAAGTCTTGAACTGACAGGCGTCTGCGCACAAACTGTCGCCACCATGACACCACCCTTTGTCCACCTCCGCCTGCACACCGAGTACTCGCTGGTCGATGGCCTGATCCGCATCAAGCCACTGGTCAAGGCGGTGGCCGAGTCGGGTATGCCGGCGGTGGCGCTCACCGACCAGAGCAACCTCTTCGCTCTGGTGAAGTTCTACCGTGCGGCGATGGCGGAGGGGATCAAGCCCATCGTCGGCTGCGATGTCTGGATCCGCGAGGGGGATGATGAGCCGGCCAGCCGTCTCACCCTGCTCTGTAAGGACAAGGTCGGCTACCTCAATCTCAGCCGCCTCATCTCTCGAGGCTATCAGCAGGGGCAGCACCGTGGCGTCCCCCACCTGCATCGCGACTGGCTCACCCCCGGCTCCTGCGAAGGGCTGATTGCCCTCTCTGGTGCCCGCGAGGGCGACGTGGGTCGCGCCCTGCTGGCGGGTAATCGTGACGAGGCAGCGGACCGCCTGACGCAATGGCTGCGCCTGTTCGGCGATGGCTTCTACCTGGAGCTGCAGCGCACCGAGCGCCCCAACGATGAGCGCCACCTGCACGCGGCGGTGGAGCTGGCCTCGATGATGCAGGTGCCGGTGGTGGCCACCAACGACACCCGCTTCCTAAAATCCGAGGATTTCGAGGCCCACGAGGTGCGGGTCTGTATCCATGACGGTCGCACTCTGGACGACCCCCGCCGCTCGCGCGCCTACTCGCCGCAGCAATACCTCAAGAGCCCGGAGGAGATGGCCGAGCTCTTTGCCGACATCCCCGAGGCACTGGAAAACAGTGTAGAGATCGCCAAGCGCTGCAACGTTGAATTGCAACTGGGCACCTACTTCCTGCCCACCAGTCCCATCCCCGAGGGGATGACCGAGGATGAATACTTCCGTCACGCCTCGGAGGAGGGGTTGAAGTACCGCCTGGCGCGGCTCTTCGACCCGGATGCCCCCGACTTCGAGGAGAAGTCCCAACCCTATTGGGAGCGGCTCAACATCGAGCTGGACGTGATCCTGCAGATGGGTTTCCCCGGCTACTTTCTCATCGTCGCCGACTTCATCAAGTGGGCCAAGAACAACGGCGTGCCGGTGGGCCCGGGGCGCGGTTCCGGCGCCGGCTCGCTGGTGGCCTATTCGCTGCTGATCACCGACCTCGATCCGCTGGAGTACGACCTGCTGTTCGAGCGCTTCCTCAACCCCGAGCGTGTCTCCATGCCCGACTTCGATGTCGACTTCTGCATGGAGGGGCGTGACCGGGTGATCGACTACGTGGCCGAGACCTACGGCCGCAACCAGGTCTCGCAGATCATCACCTACGGCACCCTGGCAGCCAAGGCGGTGGTGCGCGACGTGGGTCGCGTTTACGGTCACCCCTACGGTTTCGTCGATACCATCTCCAAGCTGATTCCCTTCGAGATCGGTATGACCCTGACTAAGGCGCTGGAGCAGGAGCCTGACCTCAAGGAGCGTTACGACCATGATGAGGAGGTGACCGCACTCATCGACATGGCGATGAAACTCGAGGGCATTACCCGTAACGCCGGCAAGCACGCCGGCGGTGTGGTGATCGCCCCCTCGGACCTGACCGACTTCTCACCGCTCTACTGTGAAGAGGACGGCAGCAGCGTTGTTACCCAGTTCGACAAGAACGATGTCGAGTCGGCCGGTCTGGTGAAGTTCGACTTCCTGGGGCTGCGCACCCTCACCATCATCGACTGGGCGCTGGATAACATCCGCAACAGTCTCAAACTCAAGGGCGATGACCCGGCCAAGTGCCCGGAGATCGAGTTCATCCCGCTGGATGACAAGGCCTGCTTCGATAACCTCAAGGCGGCCAAGACCACCGCCGTCTTCCAGCTCGAATCGCGCGGCATGAAGGAACTGATCACCCGCCTGCTGCCCGACTGCTTCGAGGACATCGTCGCCCTGGTGGCGCTGTTCCGCCCGGGCCCGTTGCAGTCGGGTATGGTGGATAACTTCATTAACCGCAAGCACGGACGCGAGGAGGTGAGCTACCCCGACGCCCAGTACCAGCACGAGTCGCTTAAGCCCATCCTCGAGCCCACCTACGGCATCATCCTCTACCAGGAGCAGGTGATGCAGATCGCCCAGGTGCTGTCGGGCTACTCGCTCGGCGGCGCCGACCTGCTGCGCCGAGCCATGGGTAAGAAGAAGCCCGAGGAGATGGCCAAGCAGCGTGCCACCTTCGAGCAGGGCGCCAGGGACAACGGTATCGACGGCACCCTGGCGATGAAGATCTTCGACCTGGTGGAGAAGTTCGCCGGCTACGGTTTCAACAAGTCTCACTCCGCCGCCTACGCGCTGGTTTCCTACCAGACCCTGTGGCTCAAGACCCACTATCCGGCCGAGTTCATGGCCGCGGTGCTCTCCGCTGATATGGACAATACCGACAAGGTGGTGACCCTGATCGAGGAGTGCAACGACATGGGCCTCAAGGTGGTGCCCCCCTCGGTCAACACCAGCGGCTACAAGTTCGGTGTCGATGCCGAGGGTGCGGTGGTCTACGGCCTTGGCGCCATCAAGGGGGTGGGCGAGGGCGCCATTGAGGGCATCGTTGCCGAGTGTGCCGCCAATGGGCCCTACAAGGATCTCTTCGAGTTCTGCCGTCGTATCGATCTGAAGAAGGTCAACCGCAGGGTGCTGGAGTCGCTGGTTCGTGCTGGTGCCCTGGATATGCTCGGACCGAACCGCGCCACCCTGATGGCGGCCCTGCCGCGGGCCCTGGCCCTGGCCGAGCAGGAGGCCAAGTCCATGGACGCCGGCATCGGTGATCTCTTCGGTTTCGATGACGGCGGTGCCCTGGAGGAGAGTGCGGTCAGCTACGACGAGCAGCCCGAGTGGCCCGAGGACCAGCGACTGTCTGGGGAGAAGGAGACCCTGGGGCTCTATCTCACCGGCCACCCCATCAACCAGTATCTGTCGGAGCTCAAGCGTTTCGTCAGCCGCCGCATCGCCGACCTGAGCGAAAACCGTGGCCAGGTAACCGTGGCCGGGCTGGTGATCGCACTGCGCACCCGGCCCACCAAGAGCGGCAAGAAGATGGCCTTTGTCACCATCGATGACCGTAGCGGCCGTATCGAGACCACCCTTTTTGGCGATACCTACGAGCAGTATCTGGACCTGCTGGCGCTGGACAAGGTGGTGGTGCTCAAGGGCGAGGTGCGTAACGATGACTACTCGGGCGGCCTGGCCATGCGTGTTAACGAGGTCTACGACATGGAGACGGCGCGGGTGCGCAATGCCCGCGGCCTGCGCCTGCGGCTCGACCCCGGGGTCGATATGGAGGCCCTGGCTGCAGAGCTCGAGCCGTTCCGCGAGGGAGGCTCGCCACTGTTGTTCGATTATGCCAACAGCCGAGCGGCCTGTGAGATCACCGCCGGGCGTGACTGGCGGGTACGTCCCACTGACGAGTTGCTGCACCGCCTGCGACAGCGTCTGGGTGAGGAGGGCGCGCGGATCGATTACGGCTGAGACGCCGTTCTCATCCTCACCGGTTGGCGGTACCCAGCGGCGGCGCCATCCGCTATAATCTGGCCCATAAGAACGACCTTGCGATAATCGGTGTTGTCACCCTATGAATCTGAATTTTCTTGATTTTGAGCAGCCTATCGCCGAACTTGAGGCGAAAATCGAAGAACTGCGCTATGTCG
>JBFFRO010000194.1:0-4156 GCA_041572995.1 Thiohalomonadaceae bacterium | reverse complement strand
GCCGGTGAGCTCCTGGATGCGTATCGGCAGGGTACCGCCCTTGGGTTTGTTGCCCTCGGCAAAGGTCATGATGCCCATGTTGAATTTGCCTACCCAGGCGTTGTCACTGACCAGGTTGTAGAGGGCCTGGTGGATCACCCGGCTCTTGGTCACGCTGGCACCGGTGATCGGGTCCTTGTAGAGGGTGGCACCCCAGTTGGCCGAGTTATCCAGCACGAAGAGGATGTTGGGCTTGGCGGTGGCGGCAGCCGGTGGCTTGAAGATGTCGATATCCTCGGCCTGCAGCGACAGCGGGAGGATGAGCAGTGAGGCGGCAAGCGCCCTTTTGAGTAGATGGTTCATCATCGTATCCTCCTTAACAGTTGCCGCCGGGCATGGTGGTGGTAATGCCCTGGTGCTGGCGGGTCGTGGCACCGGTGGCCGGGTCGGTATAACTGCCGGTGTATTCCCAGAAAGTGTCTTCGTGACTGGCCGAGCCCTGCTGAATGGTCAGCTCGTTGCCCTGCACCACCTGGGAGGCGATGCAGGTGCGTGCGGAGATCACGATATTGTGGCCATTAACGACGATATTTTGCGGCGTGGCCGGGTCGGCATTGGCCAGACCGCCAAAGGGTTGCATGCTGGAGCGAATCTGGTCCATGGCGAAGTGGATGGCCGTTTCCGTTTCCATCTGCGTGCGCATGTTGTTGACGATACGCAGGTTGACGGTGCTCATATTGATGGAGGAGACCGCCAGCAGGGTGAGGACGACGAGCATCATCAGGCTGACGACCAGTGCGGCGCCATGCTGCCTTGGGATGGGGTTGCGGGTATTCATGGTCATATTTACGGCTCCAGGCGCGCGGCCGGGTTTTCCAGGCGCACCGAGGTGGTGTAGACATGGCGGCGGTAGGCGTCACCGGGTGCGGCGATAGCGGTCAGGCCCAGATTGTAGGTCTTCTGGTTGTCGGTGTAGCCCATGGTCGGTTCGATATTGCGGACCAGCAGGCTGATCTGCGCGCCCACCACCCGGCTCCAGTTGAGCAGGCTACCGGGATCGGTGACTACGACATCGCCGATGCTGTCGCCATCGTTGTCCACCCAGTAGTCGATCTGCATATTCTCCACCCCCTCGACCAGCGGTACGGTGTTCCAGCTCAAGGCACCGCCAATGACCTGCAACTCCACCCGCATCAGCGTGGGCAGGGTGTCAGCACAGGCGGCGCTGCTGCAGCGACTGACGTAGTAGATATCGGTGCGCAGTTGCCGGATCTCCCCCGGTGTGGGCCCCGGGTTGGTGTTGGTTGCCGGGCGTTGCAGGGGGAATCGGGTCAGGTCATCGGCGTTGCCGCTGGCGATGTCCACCACCACCGCATCGCCGCCGATGGGGGGAATGGGTAGGCTCTGCAGGTAGAGCTGGCCCGCCGTCAGGGCGTTGATGTCTTGCCCGACGGTGGCGGCGGTGCGTCGAATGACGAGGATATCGGTGCCGGCACGGTGGTTGTTGACGCAGCCCAGGCCCGTGGCTCCCGGTGAATCCTCGCCCTGTACGGCCAGCTGCAGGGCGCCTTCGATCGTTGCTGGGACTCGAGAGCAGGCATCAGGCATGGCCGCGGGGAGGCCGACCACGGCGGGGGAGGCCAGGTCACCATAGAAGCCCGCGTGCTTCAGGTCGAAGGAGAGCAGGTCCAGGGCGAAGCGCCCCCCCTCCATCTGCTGGCTGGCCTTGTCCACCTCACCGTAGTTTTTCGAGGTGTTGACCACCAGGGTGACCAGTCCGGCTAGCATCATCAGGCCGAGGGTGAGGGCCACCATCACCTCGATGAGCGAGAAGCCGGTTTGTCGTTGCTGTAGCGTTTGTCTGGACATGCTCATGGCTCAGTTGAGGTCGGCGATGGTCAGGTCGGTAAAGACCGCACGGCGAAGGTTTTCGTTGCCATAGGCACCGGCGCCGCAGTTGGTGCCGGCGGGGGCCCCGGTCGGCATCAGTCCCTGCCAGACGACGCTGATGCGTAAGGCGACGAGGGCAGATGAGCCCGCGGGAGCGGCGATGGGATCGATGCAGCCGCGTGCGCCGATCATGCCGCCGGCCCCGCCCTCGCTGCCGCCGAGCAACAGGTTGTGCCAGGCTAGCAGATGCGTGGCTCCACAGCCGCCGGGGACAGCGGCACCGGTGCCGACCACGGTGTTCCCATAGCAGTCCGTTCCGGCCGTTGCGAGGTTGCTGCGGATATTCGCGCTGTCACTGCGTACCCGCTGGACCATCTCATCCAGCATCAGCAGTGCCTGGGCACGTTGGTAGGACTCCATCTCCGCCTGCTG
Source organism: Thiohalomonadaceae bacterium (assembly GCA_041572995.1). GTDB lineage: Bacteria > Pseudomonadota > Gammaproteobacteria > Thiohalomonadales > Thiohalomonadaceae > JBFFSW01. The sequence continues at coordinate 1,855 of JBFFRO010000194.1, read as the reverse complement.
TGCACGGGATTGCAGTCCCGCCAGGCCGAGCAGGCCGATGGCCAGGATCAGCAGTGCGATCAGGATCTCGATCAGGGTGAAGCCTTGGTTTCGCATCGCGGTCATGGGCATGCTCCCGCCAGGGTGACCTTGGGGCGTCCGCTAGGGTCGACATCAACCGTGCGCTTCTGCGCGAGGTTGCTGGTATCGCAGACGCTGAAGGAGATGGCATTGGCGCCGGTGAGGCGACCGCGCCCGTTGTAGGTCACAACGTTGGCCCCCGCACCCTCAGTTATGGTGACGCCCGTCAGGGCATCCTGGCTCTTGACGACGGTGGCACCGCGGGAGATGGTCCAGCCGGCGTTCCAGCCACCGCCAGCGGCGGTAACGGAGACATTGCCGTTGATCTTGATCGCCTCGCTGCGTGCGTACATCAGCGTTCCCAGCAGGGTCTGGGCATTGGTACGGGCGCGCTGGTTGGCGATGAAGTCGCTATACGAGGGGATCGCCATGACGACCATGACACCGATGAGCACCACGACGATGATCAACTCGATGAGGCTAAAGCCCTTCTCTCCACGCGGATGGCGGTGGTTTACCACGGGTTACCCCCGCGGGTACGGGTGCCGTTGCTATTGAGGACCATCACGCCGTCGTTCGCCTGTACCGTCCCGGCGATGGGGGTGGCGGTGATCGTGTAGCTGGGCGGCGTCGCGGCATTGTTCACAGCGATGGCGATGTTATAGAAGTTGGATACGTCCGCGGGCACGGCCGTCAGGCCAAGGCCGATAACATCGCTGTACTGGCGGACATCGAACAGATACTGTTCCTCGATGCGCTCCAGGTCGAGCATGTAGCTCTGCGCGGCGGCTCGATGGCCCTTGCGCATGTGGTTCTGGTATGACGGGTAGGCGACGGCGGCAAGAAGGCCGATGATGGCCAGTACCACCATCAGTTCGATCAGGCTGAACCCGCGGTTGTTCTTTCTCATGTTTTTTTGTCCTCTCTCTCCTGATTAGGCATGTTAGGCGGCACGGATAAAGCCTGCCAGTGGCCACCGATGAGTGGTCGGCCGCAGGCGACGAACGGCGCCGGCCCGTCGTGATGCCGCGATTTGTTATATCATCGTCCACTGCCCGGGCACAGTCCGGGCGTGGATTTCTGGCTTAATCATGAACGGGGAGGAGAGATGGCTTCAGCGGAAGTGGTGGTGGTCGGCGGTGGCCTGATCGGCATGCTGACGGCCCGTGAGCTGGCCCTGGCCGGGCTCTCCGTGAAGCTGCTCGAGCGTGGCGATACCGGCCGCGAGTCCTCCTGGGCCGGCGGCGGTATCCTCTCCCCCCTCTATCCCTGGCGTTACCCCGATGCTGTCTCTGAGCTGGCACGCTGGGGCCAGGCCCGTTACCCGGCGCTGGCCGAGGAGCTGGCCCTGGAGAGCGGCTGTGACCCCGAGTTGACGCGCTCCGGCCTGCTGGTGCTGGGCTGCGATGCCGACGAGCGCGACAGCGCGGTGGACTGGGCGGTGCACTTCGACCAGGACCTGGAGAGCGTCACCGCCGACACCCTCAAGCGCCTGGAGCCCGCCCTGGGTGAGGCCGGTGAGGGTGGCCTGTGGCTGCCCTCGGTGGCCCAGGTGCGCAACCCGCGCCTGCTGCAGGCCGTGCGCGGCAGCCTGCGCCAGCTGGGCGTGGAGGTGGAGGAGGGCAGCGAGGTCCTCGGCATCGAGGCCAGCGGCGGCCGCCTGACCGGGCTGCGCACCAGCGCCGGGGTGATCCCCTGCGAGCAGGCGGTAATCGCCGGCGGCGCCTGGAGCGGCGAGCTGCTGGCCCCGCTGGGCTGTGAGCTGCCGGTGCGCCCGGTGCGCGGACAGATGCTG
>JBFFRO010000193.1:0-4163 GCA_041572995.1 Thiohalomonadaceae bacterium | reverse complement strand
TCAGGATCATGGTGCCGGCGATGGCGAAAACCAGGCGGTCGATATTCATGGGTTACTCCTCCGATGTAGATCTCAATAACTTCAATATTAGCAGATTCTTATATTTATAATCTAGCCCCAGTAAATCTATAGGTTTTTGTGAGGGTATTCAAGGGGCAGGGGGGCGGGGTAGGATGCTTCGGGTGGAAGGGAGCGTCTGAGTTTATGTCTGAGTTGTTGATGTCGTTGATAAGTGTGGTCAGCGTGCTCTGCGCCGTCGTTGCTGTGGTCTTCATCGCGCTGCAGGACAAGCCTTATCTCGTGGCCGCCATTAGTCTGGGCATCGGCGTGACGGTTCATGCCTTCTATATCCTCGCCCCCATTCAAAGCGGTGCTTGTGCCATCAGCGCTTATGAGCTTGTCGGCTATCTCCATCAGCTTGATGTCTGTATGGAGCTCTCCCTTGAGCGGAGTCTCATGCGATCCAGTAGAAACGCCAGCGTGACACTATTGGCTGCGCAAGCGATGATCCTTGCTGGCGTGGCTGCGGTACCGGTGATTTACATGGGGAATATGGCGAAGCGGGCAGAGCAGAGGGAGAGGGGGGAGTGATGCCCCTTAATTACGACACTTAAAACACAGTCAACGCTGCAATGCCCTTCGGTTGCTGAACCCTACATTTCAAACTCGTAGACGACCCCCACCAGGCCCGGCAGGTCGACCAGGGCCGACCACTCCCGCCCATGGCAACCGACACGCTCGGCCTCGAAGTACTCTGTCGCCACATCCGGGCCGGCACTCGATAGCAACCGCCGTCCCTTGCCTTCACCCGGTAACGGCAGGCGGTACCCCGTTCTCACCACCGGTGTGAAGTTAAGTACCACGACCAGCGTCCGACCATCGCCGTGGCGGGCGAAGCTGTAAACGGAGTTGTCGGCATCGTCGGCGTTGAGCCACTGGAAGCCGCAGGCTTCGAAGTCGTGGGCGTGCAGCGCGGGGTGCTCTTTGTAGAGCTGGTTGAGGGCGCCGAGGTAGTCGTGAATACCACAGTGTTCTGGTTTTTCCAGCAGCGACCAGTCCAGCGGGGCATCCCAGTCCCACTCGTGGGGCTGGGCTAGCTCGGCGCCCATGAACAGCAACTTCTTGCCGGGGGTGGTGTACTGCCACAGGTAGAGCAGACGCAGTCCGGCCAGTTGCTGGGCGCGGTTCCCGGGCAGTTTCTCCAGCAATGATCGTTTGAGGTGCACCACCTCGTCGTGGGAGAGCGGCAGGACGAAGTTCTCGCTGAAGGCGTAGGTGAGGCCGAAGGTGAGCCGGTGGTGGTGGTGCTTGCGGTGAATGGGCTCCAGGTGGATGTAATCGAGGGTGTCGTTCATCCACCCCATGTTCCATTTCATGGAGAAACCGAGACCACCCTCGTGCACGGGATGGCTGACCGCGGGCCAGGCGGTGGACTCCTCGGCCATGGTGAGCACCCCGGGGTGTTCGGCACCGATGAGGGTGTTGAGATCGCGCAACAGGGCGATCGCCTCAAGGTTTTCACGCCCGCCGTGAACATTGGGTGACCACTCACCGTCTTTTCTCGAGTAGTCGAGATAGAGCATGGAGGCGACCGCATCCACGCGCAGGCCGTCGATGTGGAAATCCTCCAGCCAGTAGATGGCCGAGGCGATGAGGAAGGCCTTGACCTCGGGGCGGCCATAGTCGAAGACCAGGGTGCCCCAGTCCTTGTGTTCGCCCCGTTTCGGATCGGCGTGCTCGTAGAGTGGGGTGCCATCGAAGCGCGCCAGGGCGTGCTCGTCACGGGGGAAGTGGGCGGGTACCCAGTCGAGGATGACGCCAATGCCCTGTTGGTGACAGGCGTCGATGAGGGCGCGCAGGCCGTCGGGGTCGCCGAAGCGGGCAGTGGCGGCAAAGTAGCCGCTGCACTGGTAGCCCCAGGAGGCATCCAGCGGATGCTCGGTGACCGGCAGCAGTTCGATATGGGTAAAGCCCAGTTCCTTGACGTAGGCGGGTAACTCCTCGGCCAGGCGCCGATAGTCGAGAAAGTGGTACTGCTCGTCCTTTTTCCACGACCCCAGATGCACTTCGTAGATGCTCATCGGCGCGTGCAGCCAGTCGTTCTGCGCCCGTTGCTGCAGCCATGCCTCGTCGCCCCATTGGTAGTGGCTCTGCTCGATGATGGAGGCATCGGCGGGGCGCAGTTCGAAGCGACGGCCATAGGGATCGCTCTTGAGGCACAGCCGGTCATCGGCGCCGAGCAGTTCGTACTTGTAGCGCTCGCCCTCGCTTACGGCGGGGATAAAGCACTCCCATACGCCGCCCTCGTGGCGCCACATGGGGTGACGGCGGCCGTCCCACTGGTTGAAGTCACCGACCACGCTAATGCGCTGGGCGTTGGGTGCCCATACCGCAAACAACACCCCCTCAACGCCATCGACCTCACGCCGGTGGGCACCGAGGAAGTGGTGCGGATGGTGGTGACGACCCTCGGCGAAGAGGTAGAGGTCCCAAGCCTGCAACAGGGGGCGGTAATCATTCACTGCTATGTCATACTCTAGCTGTACTATAGTAAGCGGAGTGTTTGCAGTTACGCTTCTCAGGAGGATGAAGCATGCCGTTTCGCACTAACTCTCGATTCGTCAGCCGCCTGACGCGCGATACCCTAGCCCTGGTACTGGCCGGCGGCAGTGGTACCCGTCTCAAGGGATTGACCCGCTGGCGTTCGAAACCGGCGGTTCCCTTCGGCGGCAAGTTCCGTATTATCGATTTCCCTCTCTCCAACTGCATCAACTCCGGCATTCGCCGCATCGGCATTCTCACCCAGTATAAGGCCCACTCGCTAATACGCCATATTCAGCGCGGCTGGAACTTCCTGCGCGGCGAGCTGGACGAGTTCGTGGAGATCCTTCCGGCACAGCAGCGTATCGACGCCTGCTGGTATGCCGGTACCGCCGATGCCATCTACCAGAACCTGGATATCATTCGCCTGCATGAGCCGGAGTATGTGCTGATCCTTGCCGGTGATCACATCTATCAAATGGACTACGGCGAGATGCTGGCGCTGCATGCCGAGCAGGAGGCGGACCTGACCATCGGCTGCATCGAGGTACCCATCGCCGAGGCCTCATCCTTCGGTGTCATGGGGGTGGACTCCGACTACCGGGTCACCACCTTTGAGGAGAAACCCGATAAACCTCGCAGTATTCCCGGTCGCCCCGATCGGGCACTCGCCTCCATGGGCATCTACGTCTTCAACACCCAGTTTCTCTACGAGCAGTTGATTCGTGATGCCGATGACGAGGACTCCAGCCATGACTTCGGCAAGGACCTCATTCCCTATGTCATCGAGCGTTACCGGGTTTGTGCCTACCCGTTGCGTGATCCGGACAATGGCGAACAGGCCTACTGGCGTGATGTGGGGACGGTGGATGCTTACTGGCGGGCCAACATGGAGCTCATCGGTGTCACCCCTGACCTGAACCTCTATAGCAGCGACTGGCCCATCTGGACCTATCAGGAGCAGTTGCCCCCGGCCAAGTTCGTCTTCGACGAGGATGAACGCCGCGGCATGGCGGTGGACTCCATGGTCTCTGGTGGCTGCATCATCTCTGGTGCGGAGGTGCACCATTCGCTGCTCTTCTCCAATGTCAGCGTTGCCGAGCGCTCGAGTGTGCGCGACTCGCTGATCCTGCCCGATGCCACCATCGGTGCCGACTGTCGCATTACTCGCGCGATTATCGATAAGGGCTGTATCGTTCCCGACGGTACGGTGATTGGCGAGGATCCGTTGGCGGACGCCGAGCGCTTTCACCTCTCTCCCGGCGGGGTGGTGCTGGTCTGTCCGGAGATGCTGGGCCAGGAACTGCACCATGTCCGCTGATGTACCGCTGAAGGTGGTGATCGGCTGGCATATGCACCAGCCCCACTACCTGGAGCCCGACTCGGGCCGCTACCAGCTTCCCTGGACCTACCTGCACGCGATCAAGGACTACGTGGATATGGCGGCGCTGCTTGAGGCCGAGCCCGGCGCACACGTGGTAGTGAATTTTGCCCCGACCCTGCTGGAACAGCTGGATGATTACGCCGCTCAGGTCGGCGCCTACCTGGAGGACGGCATGCCGCTACGCGACCCGCTGCTGGCGGCCCTGGCCACCCCGGCACTGCCCAGTGACGGCGGCCAG
>JBFFRO010000192.1:0-4165 GCA_041572995.1 Thiohalomonadaceae bacterium | reverse complement strand
GGGGGAGATGGGCCATGAGTGGGTGGACCGCTTTCACTCCATGACCGAGGGTCTCACCGGTCGCTTCGAACCGCTGCCCGCGCGCGATGGCGTGGCCGAGGCGATGAGTCGCGACTTCGGTGGCGTGCAGGTTCAGATCCTCTTCTCCGGCAACAGCCACTCGCCCGGCGACATCGTCTTCTGGCTGCCGGGCAAGGGGGTGATGCTCACCGGCGATACCCTCTACACCCGCCGCCCTCCGGCTACATTCGATGCCGACGTGCGCCAGTGGATCGCCTTCCTCGGCGAGATGGCCGCCCTTGAACCGGCTATCACCATCCCCGGCCACGGCCCGGTCTCTGATGTCAGCGCCCTGAACAATCTTCGTGACTTCTTCGACACCCTCTGGGGTCTGGTCGCCGAGGGTTACGACGAGGGGCAGGCCGACTTCGAGATGGCCCCGGCCATCAAGGAGAAAATGCAGCGCTTCGAGGCTCAGTATCCCGGCCTTTATGAGCGCCTCGGTGAGTCGATTTCACACGTCTACCTGCAGGTAGAAGCGGCGGCCTTTGAGTAGCCCCAATAGCGAGCGAATATAGATGCTGATCTTTGAGCAGTCACAAACCGACCGTATTAACGCCGCGCAGCAGGTTAGCTCCGAGGCTGACCTCTCTGATATACCGCAGGGGCTGCGCCGCACGCGCAAACCGGCGTTGCCGGAAGTCTCTGAGTTGCAGGCGGTGCGCCACTATACCCGCCTGTCGCAGAAGAACTTCTCCATCGACACCCAGTTCTACCCGCTGGGCTCCTGCACCATGAAGTACAACCCGCGCGGCTCCAACTCGCTGGCGATGCTGCCGGGCTTTTTGAACCGTCACCCGCTGGCACCGGCCGACAGCCACGGTCAGGGTGTGCTGGCCTGCCTCTATGACCTGCAGGAGATGCTCAAGAGCGCTACCGGTATGCCCGGCTGCTCGCTGACGCCGATGGCCGGTGCCCAGGGCGAGTTTGCCGGGGTGGCGATGATCCGCGCCTACCACGACGCCCGCGGCGACACCGCGCGCAGTGAGATCCTGGTTCCCGATGCGGCCCACGGCACCAACCCCGCCACCGCGGTGATGTGCGGCTACAAGGTGAAGGAGATCCCCACCGACAAGAACGGTGATGTTGACCTGGAGGCGCTGGAGGCCGCGGTCGGTCCGCAGACCGCCGGCATCATGCTCACCAACCCCTCCACCCTCGGGGTGTTCGAGCGCCGGATCAAGACCATCGCCGATATCGTTCACCAAGCGGGCGGCCTGCTTTACTACGATGGCGCCAATCTCAACGCCATCCTCGGCAAGGTGAAGCCGGGCGACATGGGTTTCGATGTGATCCACATCAACCTGCACAAGACCTTCTCCACCCCGCACGGCGGCGGTGGCCCCGGAGCCGGTCCGGTGACCGTGGGCGAGCGCCTGCTGCCCTTTATGCCGCTGCCGGTGGTGGCCGAGGAGCAGGGGGAGTATCGCTGGCTGGAGGAGGCGGACCTGCCGCAGTCCATCGGTCGCCTATCGGCGCACATGGGCAATGTCGGCATCCTGCTGCGTGCCTACATCTACGCCCGCATGCTGGGGCGCGAGGGGATGGAGCGGGTGGCCGACTTTGCCACCCTCAACGCCAACTACCTGATGGCGGAGCTGGAGAAGGCTGGCTTCGAGATGGCCTTCAAGGGCCGTCGTGCCACCCACGAGTTCATCCTTACCCTCAAGCGCGAGGCCAAGGAGATGGGGGTGAATGCCATGGACTTCGCCAAACGCCTGCTCGATTACGGCCACCACGCGCCAACCACCTATTTCCCGTTGCTGGTACCTGAGTGCTTCCTCATCGAGCCCACCGAGACCGAGAGCCGTGAGAGCCTGGATGCCTTTATCGAGGCGATGGTGGCGATCCGCGAGGAGGCCGCCAACACCCCGGAGATGGTCAAGGGCGCCCCCTACACCCTGCCGGTCAAGCGCCTGGACGATGTGAAGGCGGCGCGCGAACTGGACCTGGCATGGAAGTCCAAAGGCAACAACGATGATTAACAAGCCGGACCATAGCGGCCTGACCCATATCTTCAATGCCATGATCTACTCCTGGCAGGGGCTGAAGGCGGCCTTCACCTACGAGGAGGCCTTCCGCCTGGAGCTGCTGACCCTGCCCATCCTGCTGCCCGCGGCCTTCTGGCTGGGGGAGGGGGGCATCGAGCAGGCACTGCTCATCGGCGTGCTCTTTATCGTGCTGATCGTCGAACTGGTCAACTCCGCCATCGAGGCGGTGGTGGATCGCATCGGCACCGAGCAGCACCCCCTCTCCGGGCGTGCCAAGGATATTGGCTCGGCGGCGGTCTTCCTCTCCATGATGCTGGTGATCGCCACCTGGCTGCTGATTCTCGGCCCGCGCTACCTCTGGGGTTGACCTCCCCTGTCACTGGGAATAAATTCCCAAGACATGAGAGCTGAGATGAACAAGGCACTGACCGCGGCCCTGCTTCGCCTGTTGCGCCCACTGGTGCGCCTGTTGCTGCGCAACGGCATCTCCTATGGCGTCTTCTCCGACTGGGCGAAGTGGGTCTATGTGGACGTGGCCGAGCGCGAGTTCACCATCCCCGGGCGCAAGCAATCCATCTCCCGCGTCTCCGTGCTCACCGGCCTTAACCGTAAGGAGGTCGCGCGGGTACAGAAGCTGGAGGCGCCGGACAACGCCGACGAGCAGCGCAAATTCAACCGTGCCACCCGCGTCATTAGCGGCTGGGTGCGCGACCCCCAGTTTCACGATGGCGATGGCCCCGGCCTGCTGCCGCTGGATGGCGAGAAGAGCTTTAGTGCCCTGGTGAAGCGCTATAGTGGTGATGTGCCGGTGCGCGCGGTTCTCGATGAATTGCTGCGGGTTGAGGCGGTGGAGTGCCCGACTGCCGCCAGCGTGCGCCTGAAGAGCCGTAGCTACGTGGCCAAGGGCAGCGATGAGAGCAAGCTCAATATCTTGGGCACCGATGTGGCCTTTCTGCTCGATACCCTGGAGCACAATCTGCGTGACAGTGGGACCAACCTGCGCTTCCAGCGTAAGGTGGCCTATGACAACCTGCCTGCTGATGTCCTTCCGCAGTTGCGCAGCCTTGGAGGCGACAAGGCCCAGGCGCTGCTGGAGGAGCTGGACCGCTGGCTTAGTCAGCATGACCGCGACAGCAACCCCGAGGTGGTCGGCAGTGGGCGAAAGCACGCCGGTTTTGGTATCTACTACTTCGAGGAAGACGTTCCCGAGGAGAAGTGCAAATGAGCATCCCCCCCCAGATGAAGCTGGTCGCCACGGCCCTTGTCTCCGTCCTTGCACTTTTCGGCTGTAGTGACGCCAGCGTCACCGCCGGCGGCGGTTGCGGTGGTACCGGTTGCCCGGTACCGAGCAGTGGCTCGATCACCAATTTCGGCTCCATCTACGTCAACGGCGTGCGTTACGACACTACCAGCGCCACGTTTACCCACAACGGACAGCCGGTCACCGAGTCTCAGCTGGAGCGCGGCATGGTGGTCTCGGTGTTGCCGGAGTCGGTGGTGGTTGGCAGCAACGCCGTTGCCGCCAGTGTCGATTACGCCAGTATTCTTACCGGGCTGGTCGAGGCCAATAGCGTGACGGTGACGGTGGACCCGCTACGCTGTCTGGCCACCGGCGGCGCCATCACCGCCATCGGCCAGGCAGTGCAGGTCAACGAGGAGACCCTGTTCATTAACGCCATCGACCCGCTTGTCGATTCGGTCGGTGCGACGGTGAGCTGCTACGACGGCATTGGTATCGATGACCGCATCGAGGTGAGTGGCTTTAGCGATGGCCACGGTAGCATCTTCGCGACCATGGTCCGGTTGCTGGAGCGCGGCGCGGCCACGACCAGTAGTGTGGAGCTCAGCGGCGTGGTCAGCCTCTTCGATGAGCCCAACATGCTGTTCAATATCGGTACACAGAGCATCGACTATAGCGCCGCTACCCAGGTGCCGGCGGCACTTGCCGATGGGCTTTACGTGCGGGTTAACGGCACTATGGATGCTGGCGTGCTGCGTGCCGATAGCCTTCTCCAGGAAGGGGATGGTGATATCGGCATCGAGGGCAATGAGGATAATGAAGCGGAGCTCTATGGTGTGGTGACCCAGCCCTACAGTAGCGGCTACTTCACCCT
>JBFFRO010000191.1:0-4168 GCA_041572995.1 Thiohalomonadaceae bacterium | reverse complement strand
GAACATGCCGGTCATCTGCATCTGCACCTGCTCGGGGCTCTGCCCCTGCAGCTTGGCGGCGGACTCCTGGATGCGGTTGGCGGTCTCGGCGTCGATGCGCTCCATGGATAGGGTGAGGCGGTTGTCGCGCAGCAGCTGGCCGTCGGCCTGCACCTCGGCCAGCTCCAGGGCGGTGCGGGTGGCGTAGAGGCCGTCGGCCTCGTCGGTGCGCAGGCTGAGGCCGAGGCCGTTGGCCCGCGCGGTCACCGTCTCGCCCTTGCTGACGTTGACCTCGTGCACCGCGAGCTTCTCATCTACCAGCCAGCCGCCGCTGGGACCGCGGCGCAGGCTGCCCGCCAGGCTGAGGTTGTTGGCGCTGACCACGGTGTCGCTCTCGTGTACCGTCAGCGCCGGCACCAGGGCGTCGAAATCACCGGACTGCAGGTCGGCGGCCATGGTGCTGCTGCCGCTCACCCCGGCCCACTCGACGGTGACGCCCTCGTCCTTCCAGGTGAAGGCGGGCGAGGTGAACTGGGCGCGCTGCACGCCGTCGATGTCGATGTCGGTGACCGCGCTCACCAGCGGCTGATCCCCCAGAATCTCGCGCTGCTTGTCGCCGAACTCCCCCTCGAGGTTGACGCGGGTGGTGACCCGGGCGACGTTGCCGCCCAGCTCCCAGAGGGCGTGGTTGATGTCGCTCTCCATCAGCACCTCGACCCTGGTGCCCTCGATCACCGTCTCGCTCTGCACCCGGGCCGTGGAGTGCAGCCAGCCGCGCTCGTAGGCGATCAGCTTCACCTCGGCGCGCGGGTCGCTCATGGCCTGCAGGTAGTTGGGAAAGGCTTGCTCTACGCGGGTACCGACATAGTAGGGGGCACCGGCGGCGAGCCCGGCAACGATGCCCAGCGGCAGGAGGATCAACTTCTTCATCGACAGTCCCTTTCGTTTTCGTTGTCCGCTGAGTCTATCACGCGGCCACAAAAAAGCCCGGCGCGGGGCCGGGCTTCTTCGTCAGCAGGCAAACGCCTTACTGGTGGTACTTGGCGCTCAGCTCGTGCACCGCCTCGACGAACACCCCGGCGTTCTCCGGGTCCACGTGCTGGTGGATGCCGTGGCCGAGGTTGAAGACGTGGCCGGTACCGGTGCCATAGCTTTCGAGGATGCTCGCCACCTCGGCGCGGATGCGCTCGGGGGAGGCGTAGAGGATGCTCGGGTCCATGTTGCCCTGCAGCGCGACCTGGTCGCCAACGCGACGACGGGCGTCGCCGATGTCGGTGGTCCAGTCCAGGCCGAGGGCGTCGGCACCGGTCTCGGCCATCGCCTCCAGCCACTGGCCGCCGCCCTTGGTGAAGAGGATCACCGGCACCTTGCGGCCCTCGGACTCGCGGTTGAGGCCGTCGACGATCTGCTTCATGTAGCGCAGCGAGAACTCGTTGAAGTCACGCGGGGTGAGCGAGCCGCCCCAGGTGTCGAAGATCTGCACGGCCTGGGCACCGGCGGCGATCTGCGCGTTGAGGTAGCTGGTGACCGACTGCGCGGTGGTGTCGAGCAGCTTGTGCATCAGGTCGGGGCGATCGAACATCATGCCCTTCACCTTGGCGAAGTCCTTGGAGGAGCCGCCCTCGACCATGTAGGTGGCCAGGGTCCAGGGGGAGCCGGAGAAGCCGATCAGCGGCACGCGGCCGTCGAGCTCGCGGCGGATGGTGCGCACGGCATCCATCACGTACTTCAGCTCACCCTCGGGATCGGGCACGAACAAGTTGTTGACGTCCGCCTCGGTGCGCACCGGCTTGTCGAAGATGGGGCCCTCGCCCTCGGCGAAGCGCAGCTGCAGGCCCATGGCGTCCGGAATGGTGAGGATGTCGGAGAAGAGGATGGCGGCATCCAGCGGGTAGCGGTCCAGCGGCTGGATGGTGACCTCGCAGGCCAGCTCCGGGTTCATGCACAGGTTCATGAAGCTGCCGGCCTTGGCGCGGGTGGCCTTGTACTCGGGCAGGTAGCGGCCAGCCTGGCGCATCATCCACACCGGGGTGTAGTCCACCGGCTCTTTCAGCAGGGCACGCAGGAAACGATCGTTTTTCAGTTCAGACATAGGACCCTTCTAGTGGAAGACACCGAACGGCGTGCACGACACGCTGGCGGCGCCTCCCTGCTCCTTTGGTTATGAAGGCGGCCCAAGCCGGGCCGCGATGATTGTAGTGGCCACCGCCCGGCGTTCTTGTGCGCCGGTACGGGTGTGGCCCTAGACCTTCAGGTAGTCGAGGATGCCCTCGGCGGCCTGGCGACCTTCCCAGATGGCGGTCACCACCAGGTCGGAGCCGCGCACCATGTCGCCGCCGGCGAACACCTTCTCGTTGGAGGTCTGGTACTGGTACTCGCCGTTGTCCGGGGCCACCACGCGGCCACGGTCATCGACCTCGATACCGAAGTCGGCGAACCACGGGGCCGGGCTCGGGCGGAAGCCGTAGGCGATGATCACCACATCGGCGGGGATCACCTCCTCGGAGCCGGGCACCGGCTCGGGGCGGCGACGGCCGCGCTCGTCGGGCTCACCCAGTGCGGTGGTCACCACCTTGATGCCCTTGACCTTGCCGTTCTCGCCGACGATCTCGATCGGCTGGCGGTTGAAGGCGAACTCGACGCCCTCCTCCTTGGCGTTCTGCACCTCCTTCTTGGAGCCGGGCATGTTGGCCTCGTCACGGCGATAGACGCAGGTGACGCGGGCGGCCTTCTGCCGGGCGGAGGTACGGGTGCAGTCCATGGCGGTATCACCACCACCGAGGACGATGACGTTCTTGCCCTCCATGGAGAGGTAGTCCTGCGGGGACTTCTCGTAGCCATGGCAGTGGTTGACGTTGGAGATGAGGAAGTCGAGCGCCGCGTGCACGCCCTCCAGGTCCTCACCCGGGGTGCCGCCGGTCATGTAGTTATAGGTACCCATGCCGAGGAACACCGCGTCGTAGTCGGCGGTGAGCTGGTCGAAGGCGATGTCCTTGCCGATCTCAGTGTTGAGCACGAACTCGATGCCCATGCCCTCGAGCAGCGCGCGACGGCGCTTGACGATGCCCTTCTCCAGCTTGAACTCGGGGATGCCGAAGGTCAGCAGGCCGCCGATCTCGGGGTGACGGTCATACACGGTCACCTGCACTCCGCCGCGGGTCAGCACGTCGGCGGCGGAGAGGCCGGCGGGGCCGGCACCGACCACGGCGACCTTCTTGCCGCTGGACGGGACCTTGGAGAGGTCCGGCTTCCAGTCGTTGGCGAAGGCGGTGTCGGTGATGTAACGCTCGACGGTGCCGATGGTCACCGCGCCGAGGCCGTCATTGAGGGTGCAGGCACCCTCGCAGAGACGGTCCTGCGGGCAGACACGGCCAGTGATCTCGGGCAGCGAGTTGGTCTGGTGCGAGAGCTCCACGGCCTCCTGCCAGTTCCCCTCGTTGACCAGCTGCAGCCAGTTGGGGATGTAGTTGTGCACGGGGCACTTCCACTCGCAGTAGGGGTTGCCGCAGTGCAGGCAGCGACCGGCCTGGGAGCCGGCGGTCTCGGCGTCGAAGTCGCCGTAGATCTCGGCGTACTCCTCGATGCGCACCTCGACGGCCTTCTTCGCCGGGTCCTGGCGCGGGATGTCGAGGAATTGTAGGGCGTTCTTTTTACTCACGGTTATCCACCACAGGTAAATCGTTCATATGGCCGCGGGACAGGCCCGCGGTCTGTTCCAGTTTAGGCTGCGCGCTCCAGCATCACCTCGAGCAGGGTCTCCAGCTCGGCCGCCTTCGGCTTGACCAGCCAGAAGTGGCTCAGCTCGGACTCGAAGTTGTCGAGGATCGCCTGGGCGTGGGCGGAACCGGTCTCGGCCACGAACTCGGCGATCATGTCGCGCAGGAAGTTGCGGTGTGCCTCGGTCGCCTCGGTGTTGATGCGGTGGAAGTCCACATCGCCGTTGCAGCGCTCGGCGAACTTGTTGTCCACGTCGCGCACGAAGGCGAAGCCACCGGTCATACCGGCGCCGAAGTTGATGCCGGTGTCGCCAAGCACGGTGATCACGCCGCCGGTCATGTACTCACCGCAGTGGTCGCCGGCGCCCTCGATGACCGCGTGGGCACCGGAGTTACGCACACCGAAACGCTCACCGGCCATGCCGGAGGCGAACAGCTTGCCGCCGGTGGCGCCGTAGAGGCAGGTGTTGCCG
>JBFFRO010000190.1:0-4203 GCA_041572995.1 Thiohalomonadaceae bacterium | reverse complement strand
GGTAATCGAGAGCCACTCCGGGTACACCTCGCCGCTCTTGCGCCGGTTCCAGATCTCCCCCTCCCAGTGGCCGCTGAGATTGAGCGTGCGCCACAGCTCCTCATAAAAGTCGGCGCCGTGACGCCCCGACTGCAGGATGCTCGGGTTATGCCCCAGCACCTCCTCCTCGGCATAGCCGGTGATATCGGTAAAGGCCTGGTTGATACGCAGGATGTTGCCCTGCAGGTCGGTAATGGCGATCGCCTCGTGGGCCTCGAAGGCGGTCGCGGCCAGGCGCAGGGCCTCGTCGGTATGACGACGCTCGCTGATATCACGGAAGCTGATCACCGCCCCCACCACCTCATCGCCACTGAATAGCGGGGTCGCGGAATACTCTGCGGGGAAGCTGCTACCGTCCTTGCGCCACAGCACCTCATCATCCACCTGCTGCGGGAGGCCATCGATCAACGGCGCAAGCATGCGGCACTCATCCTTGGGATAGGGGCGCCCGTCGGCATGGCTGTGATGGATCATCGCGTGGTTGTTCTTACCCACCAGCTCCTCGGCGCTGTAGCCGAGCATGCGCGTGGCCGAGGGGTTAACGAAGGAGGTCACCCCGTCGCTGTCGATACCGAAAATGCCATCGGCGGTCCCCTCCAGCAGACGGCGGGTACGCTCGTTGCTCTCGGCCAGTGCGGCGATGGTCTCCTTGCGGGAAAAACGGATACGGATGGATTCAAGGGTAAATAGATAGGAGCGGCGAGCGATCAGCATCGCGGTCGCCAAAAAAAGCAGCCCCATCAGCGCCATCACCGGGGCCACCTCCCAGTCCAGTGACAGCAACCGCAGTACCACCAGGCTCACCGAGGGCAACATAAAGGCCGCCGCCATACGCCACATCGGCGCCAGGGTAACCGCTGCCCCGGCCGTCATCCCGGCAATCACGAAGGCGACGAAAATCTGGTGCACCCCACTCTCCTGCGGGAACAGCACGTAGCCGGCAAAACCCCAGCTCATCCCCGCAAGCAGGGTACCGGTGAAAAAGGCGCGGCTGCACGCGGAGGGCTCAAAGTCGCTATCGGCGATAGGGCGAAAACGCCGTAGCAGATAGAAACGATAAGCACTGATAGCCAGCGATGCCGACAGCCAGCCCAGCAACAGGAACGAATCCGTAATCGGATAGAGCACCCAGCTCAGCAGCAGGGTATTGACCAGCGATGCCGTCAGTGCGCTCGGCAGCACATCGAACAGCAGGCGCAGCTGTTCACGGCGAATCCCTGCCGGGTCGATATCCCTGTGCGCGGGGGGAGAGAGGTTAGGCATGGGTAGTGGGAGCTTGTTCAGAGCTGACTAATATACGCGCCAGAGAGACGCCGGGCCAGTTGCACATCAGGAGACCTTCTCGTAAACCAGATCCCACACCCCGTGTCCCAGGCGCAGACCGCGACGCTCGAACTTGGTCTCGGGGCGATAATCGGGCTTGGGCACATAGTCACCGCTTTCAGAGGTGTTGTTATAACCCTCGGCGTCGTTCAGCACATCGCGCATGTGCTCGGCATAATTCTCCCAATCGGTAGCCATGTGCAGACGGCCGCCCAGCTTGAGCTTGCGGCGCACCAGCTGTGCCCACTCGGGCCGCACCTGACGACGCTTGTGGTGGCGCTTCTTGTGCCAGGGATCGGGGAAGAAGAGATAGAGGGCATCGAGAGAGGCGTCCGGGATCTGCTGCTCCAGAATCTCCACCGCATCCTCGCTCATCACCCGCAGATTGGTCAGCCCCTGCTCCTCGATAATCTGCAGCAGATGACCGACACCGGGGCGATGCACCTCGATGCCCAAGTAATCATTCTCGGGATGATTTTTGGCGATCTCGGCCAGCGACTCGCCGTTGCCGAAACCGATCTCAAGGATGCGCGGAGCGCGACGTCCGAAGATCGCATCCAGGTCGAGCAGCCCCTGGCCGGCGCCGATACCGAAACGGGGAAAGAGCGTATCCATCGCCCGCTGTTGTCCGGGAGTGAGACGCCCCTCGCGACGGACGAAGGAGCGGATACGGCGCAGGATGGGCGCTTGATTCTCTGACACGACAGACTCCTCCGAACAGGGCAAAGCGCGCGATTATACCTCACCACCAGCGCTTGAGACGGAACAGTGCCAGTAGCATCAGTGCCAGCACGGCCATACCGCCGATGGTGATGAAGTAGCCATAGTGACTATGCAACTCCGGCATGTGCTCGAAATTCATGCCGTAGATACCGGCAATCAGGCTCAGCGGCATAAAGATGGCCGAAAGCAGGGTCAGGGTGCGGACGATGGCGTTGGTCCGGTGAGAGACCATGGAGAAGTGCAGTTGCAACAGGGAGTCCAGCTCATGCTGTTGCTGCTGGGTGAACTTGCTCATCCGTCGCACATGCTCCAGCAGATCGGTAAAGCGTACCCGCAGGGTATCGCTCAACTCCTCGCCGTTATCGTCTCGCCAGGCGAGGATCGCCCCCTCCTGCTCCTCGCAAAGGATCTCCAGCAGGCGCAGTTGGCGCCGGTAGTTCAACAGCGCGTGCCACTCATCCTCGCGCTTTTCTCCGCCGAGCAGCTCGGCGGTATGGCGATCCATCTGCTCCAGCAAGGCCTCTCGCAGTGACAGCACCCGATCGACCATGGTGTTCATGATGAAATGCAGCAGGGCTCGCGGCTCGGTCAGCTGACGCGATGGCCGCCGGGCCAGGCGCTCGCGCACCATGGCGATGGAACGGCTCTCCCCCGACTGCACCGTCACCAGCACTCGCTCAGTGATAAAGAAGGCCACAGGCCGGGTCTGCAGGGCAGGCTCCAGGCCCCCGGCGGCGATGCCGCGAAAGACCAGCATGTCGTAGTCGTGGGTGTAGTCGTAGAACGAGGCATGGGTGGTGTTGAGGCTGTCGTGCAGGTGGCGTTCGTGGATCACCGTACCGGTGAGATCCCGCAGCAGCTGCGGCCACTCCTGGTCCCCACCACGAACGCAGTCGATCCAGAGCATGCCGCTGGCGGGCATCGGATCAGTCACTGCGAAGGGGCTCACCCCCTCCGGGTTGATATGCAGAATCTCCATCGCCCGCCCCTGTGTCGTTGATGGAGAGTAATGGTAGAAGCGCGGGGCGCCGCTGTCACGGCAACGCCCCGTCGGCAGGGTGGCGGTTTAGAAAAAGGTACCGTCGATGGGGCTGGAGGCGGAGGCATAGCGCTTGCGCGGGATGCGCCCGGCCTTGAAGGCCTCGCGCCCGGCCTCGACCGCCTTCTTCATCGCCGAGGCCATCAGGACGGGGTCCTTGGCACCGGCAATGGCGGTGTTCATCAGCACGCCGTCGACACCCAGCTCCATCGCCACCGCCGCATCGGAAGCGGTACCGACGCCGGCGTCGACCAGGATCGGCACCTTGGCGTTCTCGACGATGGTGAGGATGTTGTAGGGATTCTGCACGCCCAGGCCGGAACCGATGGGGGCGGCCAGCGGCATTACCGCGCAGCAGCCGATCTCCTCCAGCCGCTTGGCCAGGATGGGATCATCGGAGGTATAGACCATCACATCGAAGCCATCCTTCACCAGAGTCTCGGCTGCCTCCAGGGTGGCGGTGACGTCGGGGTAGAGGGTCTGCTCGTCACCCAGCACCTCCAGTTTGACCAGCTTGTGGCCGTCGAGCAGCTCACGCGCCAGGCGACAGGTACGCACCGCATCCTCTGCCGTGTAACAGCCGGCGGTGTTGGGCAGGATGGTGTACTTCTCCGGCGGCAGTACCTCGAGCAGGTTGGGCTGGCTCGGGTCCTGGCCGATGTTGGAGCGGCGGATTGCTACGGTGACGATCTCGGCGCCGGCCGCTTCGGTGGCCAGGCGGGTCTCATCCAGGTCCTTGTACTTGCCGGTGCCGGTGAGGAGGCGGGAGGAGTACTCGACGCCGGCGATGATCAGCGGATCGTTGTTCTGTGACATGCTGGGTTCCTGCGATTGTATTCGGGGGACGACGGTGCCTTATGCTGGGCGCGATTATAGCGCGGAGAGGGGTGTGGCTCACCCGCCGCCGATGGCGTGAACGATCTCGACCTTGTCGTCAGCCCGCAGGGTGTGCTCGGCATAGCTCGAACGCGGCACGATCTCGCGGTTGACCTCCATGGCGATGCGTTTGCCGCTCAGTCCCAACTCCTCGACCAGCTGGGCTGCGCTACAGTTATCGGGCACCTGGCGTGCCTCACCGT
>JBFFRO010000189.1:0-4204 GCA_041572995.1 Thiohalomonadaceae bacterium | reverse complement strand
GGTCGTCTCCCGCCGTGCGGTGGTCGAGGCCGAGACCAGCGAAGAGCGCGAGGCTCTGCTGGCCAACCTGCAGGAAGGTCAGACCGTCAAGGGTATCGTCAAGAACCTCACCGACTACGGCGCCTTCGTCGACCTCGGTGGTATCGATGGCCTGCTGCACATCACCGATATGGCCTGGAAGCGCGTCAAGCACCCCTCCGAGGTGGTCAACGTTGGTGACGAGATCGACGTCAAGGTGCTGAAGTTCGACCGCGAGCGTAACCGCGTCTCCCTGGGTCTGAAGCAGCTGGGCGAGGATCCGTGGGAGGATCTGACCCGTCGCTACCCCGAGGGTGCGCGTCTGTTCGGCAAGGTCACCAACCTCACCGACTACGGCTGCTTCGTCGAGATCGAAGAGGGCGTCGAGGGTCTGGTTCACGTCTCCGAGATGGACTGGACCAACAAGAACATCCATCCCTCCAAGGTTGTACAGGTGGGCGACGAGGTCGAGGTCATGGTGCTCGACATCGACGAAGAGCGTCGTCGCATCTCCCTGGGCATGAAACAGTGCAAGGGCAACCCCTGGGAAGAGTTCGCCGCTACCCACAACAAGAACGAGAAGCTGGCCGGCAAGATCAAGTCGATCACCGACTTCGGCATCTTCATCGGTCTGGACGGTGGTATCGACGGTCTGGTTCACCTCTCCGACATCTCCTGGAACGAGCAGGGTGAAGAGGCGGTGCGCAACTACAAGAAGGGCGACGAGGTCGAGGCCGTTATCCTCTCCATCGATGCCGAGCGTGAGCGCATCTCCCTGGGCATCAAGCAGATGGAACAGGACCCGGTCTCCAACTTCATCGCCGACAACCGCAAGGGCACCATCGTTGAGGGTGTGGTGAAGGAAGTGGATGCCAAGGGTGCTGTTATCGAACTGGAAGACGGCGTTGAGGGTTACCTGCGTGCCTCCGAGCTCTCCCGTGACCGCGTGGAGGATGCCCGCACCGTGCTGACCGAAGGCGAGAAGATCGAGGCCAAGTTCATTGGTGTGGATCGCAAGAACCGCAACATCAGCCTCTCCATCAAGGCCAAGGACAGCGACGAGGAGGCCTCGGCGATGCAGGACTACAACACTGCCGCCGCTGCCGCCAACCCGACTCTGGGTGACCTGTTCAAGGAACAGCTGGAAAACAAGAACGACTAACAAGGTCGAGAGGGGGAGGCCGTTTCGGCGGTTTCCCCCAACTCTGAGACGGAAGGCATATGACCAAATCAGAGCTGATTGAAAAACTGGCGCGCAAGCAATCACAACTGGCTTATCGCGATGTCGAGCTATCGGTAAAGACCATGCTGGAGCATATGGCCCAGACACTTTCCGAGGGTGAGCGCATCGAGATCCGTGGGTTCGGCAGCTTCTCGCTGCACTATCGTCCTCCACGTATGGGCCGTAACCCCAAGACCGGCGACGCGGTGGCCCTGGCGGCCAAGCATGTACCGCACTTCAAGCCGGGCAAGGAACTGCGTGATCGGGTCAATGAAGGCCTGCAACGCGAGCTTGCCAACGCCGAATGATCTAGCCGCCGGCCCAGTCCGGCGGTTTTCTTTTTTGCGCCGTCAACACGGGGCGTACTCAGGCCAATTTATGAAACGGCTGTTATTTCTCATTACTACACTGTTGCTGGTGCTCTTCGGCCTCAGCTTTGCTTCTCTCAACCCTGAGCCGGTGGTGGTGCGCTATTATTTCGGCGCCTTGGAGCTGCCGCTCTCCCTGCTGCTCTCCCTGGTGCTGGCACTTGGTGCGCTGCTCGGCATGTTCGTCTCCCTCTGGCTGTGGCTGGCCGAGAAACGTCGCTGTGCGCGACTGGCTCGTCGTGTGCGGCTGAGCGAGAAGGAGATTCGCAACCTGCGCGAGATCCCGATTAAGGACAGCCACTAGGCATCGCACGCCATGGACCTGGGTATCGAACTGCTGTTCCTGCTCCTGCCGGTGGCCGCTCTCAGCGGCTGGCTGCTGGGGCGGCGTGGCAGTAGCGAAAACCTGCGAGAAGACTGCCCCAGCCTTAGCGCCGGTTATTTCAAAGGCCTCAATTACCTCCTCGACGAGCAGCCGGATAAGGCCATTGAGGTGTTCATCCAGATGTCGGAGCTGGATAACGAGGCGGTGGATATTCACTTCGCCATCGGTAATCTTTTCCGCCGTCGCGGCGAGGTGGACCGGGCTATCCGCATCCACCAGAACCTCATTGCTCGTCCTACCCTCAGTCGTACACAGCGCAACCAGGCACTGTTTGAACTAAGCCACGATTATATGCGTGCCGGGCTCTTCGACCGTGCCGAGACGTTGCTGCAGGAATTGGTTGAGGAGGGGGATTATGCCGCAGCCGCACTCACACAGCTGCTGGATATTTTCCAGCGCGAGAAGGACTGGGAGCGGGCGATTCGTGTCGCTCGCCGTCTGGCCGCCTATCGCCAGGATGATTACGCGCCGTTGATTGCCCAGTTCCTCTGCGAGCAGGCTGAAGAGGCACTGAATAGCGGGCGTTCTGACCTGGCGCAGCGACTGCTCAAACGGGCTCTCTCCGAGCAGCGTGGCTGTGCGCGTGCCAGTCTGCTGGAGGCTCGCCTGCAACTTCATAACGGCCATCCAAAGGCGGCGATAAAGGCTCTTAAGCGAGTGGAGCAGCAGGAGCCTGCATTGATTGGCGAGAGCCTGGATATGCTCGAAGAGGCATACGACGCGTTGGGTCGCCCTCGCGAGATGGTCGATTACTTGCGTGAGGTTTTGCACCGCCATGGGAGCATCAGTATTATGCTCGCCCTGGCTGAACTGCTGCGCCGGCATGAGGGGCGTGAGCGGGCCCTGGCATTTGTCCGTGAGCAGCTGCGCGAACGTCCATCGCTACGTGGTATGCGCGAGTTGATCGAGCTGATGCTGAGTGATGGCGAGGCTGTGGAAGAACTGCGCCTGCTCGATACCCTTAGTGCCGAGCTGATAGCGAGTAAGCCGTTATATCGCTGCTCGCACTGTGGCTTTACTGCCAAACACCTGCACTGGCACTGCCCAAGTTGTCGCCAGTGGAATACCGTCCGCCCGATTCAGGGCATCGAGGGCGAATAAGCCCATGCGGAGAACGTGAAGATGAGCCAAGGCCCCCAAATTATCGTCGCCCTTGATTTTCCCACCGCCGATCAAGCCCTGGAACTGGTGGCCAAGCTTGATCCCCAGCGTTGCCGTCTCAAGGTGGGCAAGGAGCTGTTTACCCGTAGCGGTCCGGAGCTCGTGCGCACGCTGGTGGCCCAGGGCTACGATGTCTTTCTAGACCTCAAGTATCATGATATTCCCAATACCGTGGCACGGGCCTGTGCCGCTGCAGCCGATCTCGGTGTATGGATGGTCAACGTACACGCCCTTGGCGGTGATAAGATGATGCGTGCCGCACGTGAGGCCCTTGAGGGCCTGGAGCGCCGCCCGCTGCTGATCGCGGTAACCATCCTGACCAGTATGGGGGAGGAGGACCTGCCAGGTATCGGTCTCAGTGGTAGCCCGGCTGAGAATGTTCGCCGTCTTGCCGCCCTGGCACAGACTTCGGGTCTGGACGGCGTGGTCTGCTCGCCACAGGAGGTGACGATGCTGCGTGATGAGCTGGATGCGGAGTTCTCTCTGGTTACTCCGGGGATCCGCCCTGCCGGTGGGGACAAGGGGGATCAGACACGCATTATGACCCCGGCACAGGCGTTGGCCGCCGGCTCCAGTTATCTGGTGATTGGCCGCCCTATTACCGCTGCTCCCGATCCCCTGGCCGCTTTGGAGGCCATTGAGGCGGAGCTTCAGTAGCTCGGTAAGCGTTTAATTATCCGTAATTTCCTACAAGCAGTGTGACGACGGGCCTACGTACGTTAGCTTGAACTGTTGTCATGGCGGACTACTGTACTGATCGTACGCTTGGAATGCGTGCAGATACAGACTAACAAGGAGTTGAGCCATGAAGAGAGTCATAGCACTGCTGTTCGCCGCCCTGATGGTGGTACTTCCCATGGGGGTCTGTGCCGAGTCTGGTCAGATCAACATCAATATCGCCACCGCCGAGGAGTTGCAGATGATTGACGGTGTTGGTGAGGTGAAGGCGGCGGCGATTGTTGCCGATCGTGATGCCAATGGGGCCTTTGCCAGCGTTGATGAGCTGACGCGGGTCAAAGGGATTGGCCACAGGACGGTTGACAATAACCG
>JBFFRO010000188.1:0-4216 GCA_041572995.1 Thiohalomonadaceae bacterium | reverse complement strand
CAGCAGGTAACCGCCGGGGGTGACCAACTGTCCCTGGGCATCCATCTGAAAGCTGCCGTTGCGGGTATAGGCCAGCGAGCCGTCGGGCTTGAGCACCTGGAAGAAGCCGCGCCCCTGAATGGCCATATCCAGGGAGTTCTCAGTCATCACCAGGTTGCCTTGGGTGTGCAGCTT
This sequence comes from Thiohalomonadaceae bacterium, assembly GCA_041572995.1. GTDB lineage: Bacteria > Pseudomonadota > Gammaproteobacteria > Thiohalomonadales > Thiohalomonadaceae > JBFFSW01. The sequence goes on along the minus strand of JBFFRO010000188.1, from coordinate 4,042 downwards.
CTCGGTGGCAACGGTGCGCACGCCGGTACCAGTCATCATCCCCGAGGGGAGCACGCTGTCCTGGCTGGACTGGGCGCCGGGCTGGCGCACGTTTTGATAGAGCAGGTCCTCGAAGACCGCCCGGTCGCGTTTAAAGCCGGTGGTGCTGACGTTGGCCAGGTTGTTGGAGACCACGCCCATGCGGGTCTGCTGGGCCTCAAGGCCGGTCTTGGCAATCCACAGTGCGGAGTTCATGGTTCTACCCTCCTCGTTGAATCGGATGGACGATGGTTTTTTGACGCACCAGGGTCCTTTGCACTGGATAAATGCACAAGCCGTGCCAATTAAATATTTTCAATATAAACAGCTGGTTATCAGGAAATAAAAAACGGGGCGGCAGAAACCTGCCGCCCCGTCGGTCGCGTATTACCGCTTAGGAGAGTCGTAGCATGGAGGTAGCGGAGGCGTCCGTCTCTTCTGCCGACTTCATCGCCTTGACCTGCAGCTCATAGCTGCGCGCAAGCTCGATCATCTTCACCATCGACTCGACGGCGCTGACGTTGCTGCCCTCCAGTGTCCCGGAAATGAGCCGTACGCCGGCATCGGCCACCGGGGCCACCCCATCCCGGGTACGGATCAAGCCATCCTCGCCCTTGGTGAGGTTGGAGAGCTCCGGGTTGACCAGCTTGATGCGGTCCACCTCGGCCAGGGCGTTGGCCGCCTGGCCCACCGGACGGATGCTGATAGTGCCATCGACACCGATTTCCATCTTCTCCGCTGGCGGCACCACGATGGGCCCCCCGTTGCCGATCACCGGACGCCCGGCACCGGTCACCAGCATGCCGCCGGCATCCAAGCGCAGGTCACCGGCTCGGGTGTAGGCCTCGGAACCATCCGCCGCCTGCACCGCGATCCAGCCCTGCCCCTGCACCGCCACATCCATCTCGCGGCCGGTGGAGTTGAGCGGACCGGGCTTGAAATCCAGCCCCGGGCGCTCGGCCATGGCATAGACCCGCGAGGGCATGCCTTCGCCGAACACCGGCATGCTGCGGAACTGCTCCAGGTCGGCCTTGAAGCCGGTGGTGGAGACGTTGGCCAGGTTGTTGGTGTTGACCGTCTGCGCCGTCATGATTTGCTTGGCGCCGGTCATGGCCAGATAGAGCATGCGGTCCATGGTGATTCTCCTCGCTTAGCCTGTGCCTTAGCGGATATTGATGATGCTCTGCGTCACCTGGTCTTCGGTGGAGATCATCTTGGCGTTGGCCTGGAAGTCACGCTGGGCAACGATCATGTTCACCAGCTGGATGGAGAGGTCCACGTTGGAGGCCTCCAGGGCACCGGACTGGATCTGTCCGAAGGTACCGCGACCGGCCTGGCCGCCCACCTTGTCACCGGACTCGTAGGTGGCTGCCCAGTTGGTGTTACCCACCGGCTGCAGACCCTGAGGATTGGCGAACTTGGCCATGGCCACGGCACCGAGGATGCTGGACTGGCCGTTGGTGTAACGGGCATAGACCACACCGGTGGGGTCGATGGCGATACCACTGATGCGACCGGTGGTGTAACCGTCCTGAACCACGGAGTTAACCGCGGTGCCACCGGCGTACTGGGTGGAGCCGTTGTAGTCCACCGAGAGGTTCATCACCAGCGCACCGTTACCCGGGTCGTAGGCCCCGTAGTTAATGTTGCTGGGAGCGGTACTCAGCGAGCCATCGGCATTAAAGGCCACGCTCTGTGCGCCGCCGACGACCGTGCCATCCACCTCCATATAGGTACTCCACTGGTTCACGGCCGGTGCCGGGTCCTTGGCGTAGTAAAGGGTCTGGGTGTGGCTTCCACCCAGGGAGTCGAACACCGTGGTCGAGGTGGAGAAGTTGTAGGTACTCGGGTCGGCCGAGCTGAACGGGACGACCACCGGAGGCACCGCAGAGGCATCCAGGTTCAAGTTGATCTCGGTCAGGGCAGTGGCATTGGCCGGGCTCGCGGCATTGCTCAGAAACAGGTCCGAGGGCGCGGTGTTGGTCACCACGCCGTTGTTATCGGTCTGATAACCCTGCAGGCGCTGGTTCTGGCTGTTGACCACGAAGCCCTCGCGGTCGATACCAAAGGCACCGGCGCGGGTGTAGAGTTCGGAGCCGTCGGTATCCTTGATGACGAAGAAACCCTCACCGGAGATCGCCAGGTCCAGCGAATTGTCGGTGAACTCAACGTTGCCCTGGCTGAACTTCTGGGCGATGTTGCTCACCTGCACGCCACTGCCGATCTGGCTGGTGGAGCTGAAGCTGTTGGCATAGATGTCGGCGAACTCGGCGCTCGACTTCTTGAAGCCAGTGGTACTGGCGTTGGCGATGTTGTTGCCGGTAACGCTGAGGTTGGTCGATGCGGCGTTGAGGCCGCTGAGCGAAGTCTGGAAGGCCATAATAGTCTCTCCTCGATATATCGATGATTCGGTTGCTTAGCGGATCTCTCGCACCTGCGAGAAGCCCATGGGGCCGACATTGGCCAAATTGAGTACCGGTTCCTGGCCGCTCTGGCCGATGGTGACGCTGTCGACGCGGGCACCCACCAGGGAGTCCACCGCCTCGACCTTGCCATTGATTACCGCCTCGGCCTGAATGATGTAATCGCCGGACGGCAGCTGGGTGCCGTCATCCAGGCGACCATCCCAGCTAAAGGCCTGCTGACCCGCCGGGGCGGGACCGAGGCTGACACTGCCCAGCGGCTCGCCGGCCTTGCTGTAAATGTTGAGCTTGCTGGAGCTGACCGAGGCGGGCAGTTCCAGCGCACCGTTGACCGGGGCGGCCGCAGAGAGCACTGCAAACTCACCGGGGATCAGCACCTCGCGCCCCACCAGGGTGGAGGCCTGCAACGCCTGGTTGGCCTGCATGGAGGCGGAGAAGCTGTCGAAACTGCTCTGCAACCCCTCGATACCGGTCACGGTACTGAACTGGGCGATCTGTGCCAGGAAATCACCATTCTCCATCGGCGACATCGGGTCCTGGTTGTTGAGCTGGGCCAGCATCAGTTCCATGAACTGCTCCTGCCCCATCTCGTTCGAGCTCTTCTTCTCCTGCGGAACCCCTCCGAGGGTCTCCTGCAGGGCGCTGTTGGTGTTAATACTGTTCATCGCCTACTCCTTAGGACTGACCCAGGCTGAGGGTACGCATGGCCAGCTGCTTAGCGGTGTTCGCCACCTCGACATTGGCCTGGTAGGAACGGGAGGCGGAAATCATGTTGGCCATCTCCTCCACCACGTTGACGTTGGGCATGAAGATGTACCCTTCCTCATTGGCCATCGGGTGATTGGGGTCATAGAACTGGCGTAGCGGCGCCTGCGACTCGACGATCCCCTTCACCTGCACACCGGTACCGGCACGCTGCTGGGCTCCCGCGGCCTCTTCAAGCATGGCGGCGAAGACCGGCTGGCGGGCACGGTAGGTCTGATCGGTGCTGGAACTGACGCTATCGGCATTGGCCAGGTTGCTGGCGGTGGTGTTCAGGCGCAGCGACTGTGCACTCATGGCCGAGCCGGCGATATCAAATACCTTGAACATGGACATGATTAGTCTCCTCTGAGCGCCTTGCGCAGGCCGCGCATCCGGCCATCAATAAAGTTCAGGGTGGCCTGATAGCGGACCGCGTTCTCCATGAACTCCGCCTTCTCCACCTGGGAATCGACGGTATTGCCGTCGATCGAGGGCTGCATCGGGCTGCGGTAGAGCGGATCGCCCATACCGTTGGCGCCGAGGCCGCCAAAGTGCTTGGCATGGGTGGCCTGCATGGCCGAGCCGCTGCCGCCCGCCTCGCGCGCGGCGTAGTCGTTCAGCAGCGCCTTGAAGTCCAGGTCGCGCGCCTTGTAGCCGGGGGTATCGGCGTTGGCCAGGTTGCCGGCCAGCAGCTCGGTACGCCGGGCGTAGACGTTCATCGCCTGCTCGTGAATGCCGAAAGCCTTGTCCAAACTGGGCATGTCGCCCTCCCCATTTGCGTTTCTGGTTGACTCGCCATCTCACAAGCATTATGCGTGCCAAAGAATAATATCCAATAATTTCATAGTGATAGCTTG
>JBFFRO010000187.1:0-4236 GCA_041572995.1 Thiohalomonadaceae bacterium | reverse complement strand
ATGGTGAAGGGGATGGCCGGCAGCAGGCGCTCGGGCTCCAGCGCATAGCGCAGCAGGTCACGCGCCGCCAGCAGGCTGAAGGGTAGACCGAGCAGACCCAGCAGGGCCCACGGTGGCAGCAGGCCAGCCCACACCGCGCCAGCCAGCCAGGCGTAGGCGATCGTCACCATCAGCAGATAACCCCAGCGAGCCCGCTGCGAACCCAGACGCACCACCCAGTGATGCTTGCCCGCCAGCGCATCCGCCTCCCGGTCCGGGAACTGGTTGATATAGAGCAGTGCGGTGGTCAGCAGGGCGAAGGGCACCGAGGCGGTCAGCGGCAGCGCATCCAGCGCGCCGCGCTGCACCAGGTCGGCACCAGTGACCATCAGCAGGCCGAAGGCCAGGGCGATCCCCGGTTCGCCCAGGCCACGGCTGTTAAGCGACAGCGGTGGTGCCGAGTAACCCCAGCCGATCACCATCCCCGCCAGGCCGACAAGCGCCAGCAGGGCGGCGGCATGAGCTTCCAGCATCGCCATCATCACCCCTCCCAACAAAGCCCCGAGCAGCATCAGCAACAGTCCAAAACGCAGGGTCTGCGCCCGGCTGAGCACCCCGTTCTGGATAAATCGGCTGCCGCCGGTAAAGGGAAAGATGCGTCGGGTATTGGCCGCGTCGGTGCCATTCATATCGTCATAGGCGTCATTGAGCACATTGGCCCCGGCGTGCAGCAGCACCGCGGCGACAATACTCAGCAGCGCCAGCACCCCATCTACCGACACCGCCAGGGACGAGGAGGCGATACCGATCAGACAGCCCACCAAGGCCGCACTCAGAAACGGCGGGCGGGTGGCAAGGATATAGGTCTTCGCGCCTCCAGCGAGGCGTTCGGGTGTCGGTTCCATGGGGGACATGGCGTTCTTTTTATTGTTTGATTTAAAGGGCGATAGTATAGCCGCAAAAAAAAGAGGCCAAAAACCGGCCTCTTTTTTCTTCGCACAGCGTTTGTTGCTAACCCTTGTTAAAGAGCAGCCCCTGTTCGGACACGTCCACGCGGATCGTGTCGCCAGAGCTGAAGTCCCCGCGCAAAATCGCCTGGGCCAGACCGTTCTCCAGTTGCTGCTGAATGGCACGCTTGAGCGGACGGGCTCCATAGACCGGGTCGAAGCCCGCCTCGCCGAGCTTATCCAGCGCCGCCTCGCTCAGCTCCAGGCTCATCTCGCGCTCGGCCAGGCGCTTGCGCAAGTGGCCGACCTGGATATCGGCGATGGCGCGGATCTGCTCCTTGAGCAGCGGGTGGAAGACCACCACCTCGTCGATGCGGTTGATAAACTCGGGACGGAAGTGCTGGCCGACAACCCCCATCACCGTCGCCTTGATCTGGTCATAGTGCTCCTCGCCGGCCATCTCCTGGATCGCCTGCGAGCCGAGGTTGGAGGTCATGACGATGACCGTGTTGCGGAAGTCCACGGTACGGCCGTGGCCATCGGTCAGGCGACCGTCATCCAGCACCTGCAGCAGGATGTTGAAGACGTCTGGGTGGGCCTTCTCCACCTCGTCCATCAGGATCACCGAGTAGGGTCTGCGGCGCACCGTCTCGGTGAGATAGCCGCCCTCCTCGTAACCGACGTAACCGGGAGGGGCGCCGATGAGACGGGCCACCGAGTGCTTCTCCATGAACTCGGACATGTCGATGCGCACCATCGCCTCCTCGGTGTCGAAGAGGAACTCGGCCAGGGCCTTGCACAGCTCGGTCTTACCGACGCCGGTGGGACCGAGGAAGAGGAAGGAACCGATCGGACGGTTGGGGTCGGAGAGCCCGGCGCGCGAGCGGCGGATGGCGTCGGAGACCGCGCGAATGGACTCGTCCTGGCCAATGACCCGCTGGTGCAGTCCCTCCTCCATCTTCAACAGCTTGTCGCGCTCACCCTCCAGCATCTTGGAGACCGGGATGCCGGTCCACTTGGAGACCACCTCGGCGATCTCCTCCTCGCTCACCTTGTTGCGCAGCAGCTGGGTCTCCTGGGCCTCGGCCTGTTCGGCCATCTCCAGTGACTTCTCCAGGTCGGGGATGCGCCCGTACTGCAGCTCGGACATGCGCCCCAGGTCACCGGCACGGCGCGCGGTCTCCAGCTCCAGGCGGGCGCGGTCCAGCTCCTCCTTGATGTGCTGGGTGCCCTGCAGCGCCTGCTTCTCGCTCTGCCAGACATCGGCCAGCTTCTGGTAGGCCATATCCAGCTCGTCGATCTCCCGCTGCAGGTCGGCCAGGCGCTTGCGCGAGGCCTCGTCCGACTCCTTGGCCAGCGCCTCGCGCTCGATCTTCAGCTGGATCAGACGACGGTCGAGCTTGTCCATCTCCTCGGGCATGGAGTCGATCTCCATGCGGATGTGCGAGGCGGCCTCGTCCACCAGGTCGATGGCCTTGTCCGGTAGCTGACGGTCGGAGATGTAGCGGTGCGAGAGGGTGGTGGCGGCGATGATCGCCGGGTCGGTGATCTGCACCCCGTGGTGCACCTCGTACTTCTCCTTGAGGCCACGCAGGATAGCGATGGTGTCCTCGACACTCGGCTCGTCTACCAGCACCTTCTGGAAACGCCGCTCCAGGGCCGCATCCTTCTCGATGTACTGGCGGTACTCATCCAAGGTGGTGGCGCCGATGCAGTGCAGCTCGCCTCGAGCCAGTGCTGGCTTCAGCATGTTGCCGGCATCCATCGCACCCTCCGCCTTGCCGGCGCCGACCATGGTGTGGATCTCGTCGATAAAGAGGATGATCTGCCCCTCCTGCTTGGCGAGGTCATTCAGCACCGCCTTGAGCCGCTCCTCGAACTCGCCGCGGAACTTGGCCCCGGCGATGAGCGCGCCCAGATCCAGCGACAGCAGCCGCTTGCCCTTGATCCCCTCCGGCACCTCACCATTAACGATACGCTGGGCCAGCCCCTCGACGATGGCGGTCTTGCCCACGCCCGGCTCGCCGATGAGCACCGGGTTGTTCTTGGTGCGCCGCTGCAGCACCTGGATGGCGCGGCGGATCTCATCGTCGCGGCCGATCACCGGGTCCAGCTTGCCCTGCTCGGCACGCTCGGTGAGGTCGATGGTGTACTTCTCCAGCGCCTGGCGCTGCTCCTCGGCATTGGGGTCATCGATGCTGGCACCGCCGCGCAGTTGCTCGATGGCCTGCTCCAGTGCCCCCTTCTCGGCCCCGGCCTCGCCCAGCATTGCCGCCAGCGAGCCCTTCTCCTCCATCGCTGCGAGCACGAACAGTTCGCTGGAGATGTAGGCGTCCTTGCGCTGCTGCGCCAGCTTGTCGGTGAGGTTGAGCAGCTTGGCCGTTTCATTGGAGATATGCAGGTCACCGCCGGTACCGCTAACCGAGGGCAGGCGATCCAGCGCCTCGCCCAGCTGCGAGCGCAGAGCATTGACGTTCACCCCGGCCTGGGCCAGCAGCGAGCGGGTTCCGCCCCCCTCCTGATCGAGCAGCGCCACCATGACGTGCACCGGCTCAATAAATTGGTGGTCGCGGCCCACGGCCAGGGACTGGGCATCGGCCAGGGCGGTCTGGAACTTGGTCGTCAGTTTGTCCATTCGCATCGTCGGAGCAACCTCTAAATCTCAATCACGCTGATAACATTACCGCCAATGTGGGGGGCATGCCCGCACAATTCAAGAGGATTTGCAAAGGGCGTTAAAATGGCGGTTAATACTTTCTTCAGCCGCCTCGGTTATACATAGGCTAACGCTATAAGGAGCTGCATCGATGCGCTTACTGCTTGTTGAGGACGACCCACTGCTGGGTGACGGTATCCGTGCTGGCCTGAGCCAGGAAGGTTATACCGTTGACTGGCTGACCGACGGCGATTCGGCGCTGGCGGCACTGGAGACCGAGCCCTACGAACTGGTGGTACTGGATATCGGCCTGCCCAAGAAAACAGGCCTGGAGGTGCTGAAGACGCTGCGCGGCCGCGGCCAGGACACCCCGGTGCTGATCCTCACCGCCCGTGATACCACCTCGGACAAGGTCTCCGGGCTGGATGCCGGCGCCGATGACTACCTGATCAAGCCCTTCGAGCTGGAGGAGCTGAACGCCCGCCTGCGCGCCCTGCTGCGCCGCCATCACGGCCGCGCCTCCAGTGAACTGGTGCACGGCGACATCATTCTTGACCCGGCCGCCCATCAGGTGAGCCAGGCCGGCAAGCTGGTGGAGATCTCCCCACGTGAGTTCGCGGTGCTGCAGATGCTGCTGGAGAACCGCGGCAAGGT
>JBFFRO010000186.1:0-4239 GCA_041572995.1 Thiohalomonadaceae bacterium | reverse complement strand
CTTCTGCTGCAACACCCAGAAGCGCTCCATGACAATGGCCATGGCCAGCAGGGAACAGATCAGGATCGGGGCCATCAACCAGCCACCGGCGACTATCATCTCGAACACGGGCCAACCTTTCGAAAATTCACGGAAAAATCCGTCGACAATGTACCAAAAGCCGGGCTCCGGGCCTAGTCTATCTCGTCACAGAATGGAGCATGCCAGAAACGGCGGTACTGGACGCGCCACGCCTGCAGCTGCCAGCCCTCCTCCCCCGGTTTGAGCATCAGGGCGCCGCCACAGACACTGGAGGCTGTGGTGATGCCGCGTGCCCGGTAGCGGGCCACCACCTGAGGGTGGGGGTGACCGTAGCGGTTTCGATAGCCCACCGGGTAGAGCAGCCACTCGGGAGCGACGGCATCGATAAAACGAGCGCTGGATGAGCTCTTGCTGCCATGATGAGGGGCAATCAGGATATCGGCATCCAGCGACTCCCCCGAGCCCAGCAGGGCACGTTCTGCAGCCACCTCGATATCCCCCGGCAAGAGGATGGCCCCGTGGACACTCTCCACCCGCAGCACGCAGGAGCCGTCGTTACCGTGCCATCGCCCCTCCGGGTGGATAAAGCGAAAGCGCACCCCGTCGGCCATCCACGCCTCGCCGCGGCGGCAGAGGGTGTATTCAAGCCCCGGCAGTTTCTCCGGCACGCTGGTGTAGATCTGCCCCACCGCGACGCCCTGCAGCAACGAACGGGCGCCGCCGATGTGGTCGTTGTCACCATGGCTCAGCACCAGGGTGTCGATACGTGACAGCCCCTCGCCACGCATCCACGGCAGGATCACCGCCCGACCGGTATCAAAGCTGGCGCTGTAGCGCGGCCCGGTATCAAACATAAGCAGGCTGTTCTCGGTGCGCACCGCCGCCGCCAGCCCCTGACCCACATCCAGCAGGGTGAGCCAGGCCTCGCCGTGGGCCGGCCCCGGCGGGCGGAAGAGCAGCATTGGCAGCAGCAACAACACACCGGCCCAGCGGTTGGGCCAGCCTGCCGGGGCCAGCATCCAGGCAATCCCCAGCACCGCCGGGACCAGGGTCCAGAGCGGTGGCTCAGGCAGGCTCAGCGGCGGCACCGTCTCGGCCAACCAGACCAGCAATGGCCAGAGCAGCTCCAGGGCCCCTACCGAAAGCCACAACAGGCCCTCGCCCAGCATGGGCAGCAGTGGCAGGGCCAGGGTGCCGAGCAACGCCGTCGGCACCACCACCAGCCCCATCCACGGCACGGCAATGAGATTGGCCAGCGGCGAGCTGAGCGGTGCGAGCTGAAACAGGCTCAGCAGCAGTGGAGTGAGTCCCAAGGCCAACAGCCACTGCGCCCGCCCCCAGCGCCACCAGAGTCTGCGCGGGTCGAGCCCGCGCCCCCCCTTCTCTGCCGGGAAGTGGCGGCGTGCCCCCATGCCATAGAGCAACAGGGCCACCGCGACGAAAGAGAGCCAGAAGCCGGCCGCCAGTACCGCTGGCGGGTCCAGCACCACCACCCCCAGGGCCAGCGCCAGGGTATGCGAGGGCGTGGGCGTGCGACGCAGCAACCAGGCGAGCATCAGCACCGCAATCATCGCCAGGGCTCGCTGAGTGGGAATGGAGAAACCGGCCATGGCTGCATAGAGCAGCGCCGCAGCCAAGCCACCCAGCGCCCCCGCCTGTGGTGCGGGCAACAGGCCCAATGCTCCCCCGGAACGGCTCCAGAGCCAGCGCATAAGGAAGAAGGCCCAACCGGCTACCAGCCCCACATGCAGACCGGAGATGGCCATCAGGTGGTTGGTGCCGGTATCGACCAGAACCCGCCACTGCTCATCACTCATGGCTGCACGATCACCGATAGTCAGTGCCGGGATTAGCGCCCCCAGGGCACGCCCGTCCAGTGCCAGCGATAGTCGCTCTCGCAGTCCTTCTCGCAGGCTGTCGATGGGGGCATGACCGCTATCCAGGCGACGGTTCTCCGTACTGCTTCGCACGTAGCCCACGGCACGAATACGCTGCTGCCACAACCAGCCCTCGTAATCGAAAGTGTGGGGGTTGGCCATGCCGTGGGGAGACTTGAGGCGCACCCGCAATCGCCAGCGCTCACCAGCGCGCACCGGATTATCCGCCTCGTACCAGCTCAGGCGCAGCCGTCCCGGCGGTGCCAGCGGCTTCTCCCCCTGGCTCATCAGCGTTGGCATGAAGAGGAAGCGCTGGCGCCGCGGACCATTGTCTGGCATCCCCAGCACCTCCCCCTCAATGAGCAGGTCAACGCCTTGGGCCGACTCTGGCAACGGCACGCCATGCAGCCACAGGGCGTGGCCACAGGCCCATAGGTAACCACACAGGAAGATGGGAATAAGACGGGCCAGGGGATACCTGGCGAGGAGCCAGATAAGCGCTAGGGCGAGCGGCGCGGCACTCAGCACCAGCCACCATCCGGGTAGCCTGAACTGCCCGTAGGCGGCGATCACGCCAAAAAGAAATGCGAGCATCCCTGTACGCATGTTTATGAGCGTGGGCAAATCGGCGATAATAAGCAAGTCTCTCCATGCCACTGCCCACGAGTCGATGCCGAAAAAGCTGATCAAACGCCTGATGCCGGATCACCAAACGATCCGTAACCACCCGCATCTGACCCGTATCTTCGGCACCCTGCTGCATGACCCCGGGCTCTGGCACCTCAACCGCCGCTCGGCCTCCGGGGCCTTCGCCGCCGGCATCTTCTGCGCCTTTATCCCCCTGCCCGCGCAGATGGTCATCGCTGCCGCTGTAGCCCTGCTGTTTCGGGTCAACCTGCCGCTTTCCGTGGCCCTGGTCTGGCTCACCAACCCCATCACCATCCCGCCGATGTTCTACGGCACCTACAAGGTGGGGGCCTGGCTGCTGGGCCGGCCCGAGCATCACTTCGAGTTCCAGCTGGAGTTGGAGTGGCTGCTCAACGAGACCGGCGCCATCTGGGAGCCGCTACTGCTCGGCAGCCTGCTGGTCGGCACGCTAGCCTCGGCACTGGCCTACTTCACCATCCGTGGACTGTGGCGCCTGCACCTGCTGCAGTACATCAAGGCACGACGGGAAAGACGCTCACGCGCGAACAGGCCATAAAAAAGGCCGGGCAATGCCCGGCCTTTTTGCCCCCAGAGCCAGTCCCTAGCCACCGATATAGGTGTCATAGAGTTCGCCGGCAAAGAAACGCCCGAAACGCGCCAGGGCCCCGACATGCTCCAGCGCACCATCGGCATTGAGCACCTGCATGGTGGTGAGCTGGCGGACAAAGTCCTCGATGCTGATGCGCAGGATCCCCCGGCCCAGCAAGCTGCCTTCGGCATTGTCGCCCTCGTAGACGGTGATATAGAGGGTGGTGGAATCAGCCCACAGATCAAAGCCGTCATCGTCACGAATCACCTTGAATCCCTCGAAGTAAAAACGCTTGCCCTCCTCGCTGCTCATGCGCATGCGATAGCGCATGTTCTTGGTATCCGGCTGCTGGGGGTCGTCGGTAAAGAGGTTGAAGATACCGTCGGTCACCTGTAGGGGTTGTGCCGAGAGTACCGGCGCGGTGACCGTGCCGATCATCCGTGCCTGATGAGTCGGCTCACTGAGCATCGCTTCCATATCATGTGAGGTGATGGTGAGGACAAACTGGAACGGCGAGCCCTCGGCTTCCCCCTGCTCGGCGGCGGCCTGATAGTCATCCCCCTTCACCTGAGAGGAAAAATAGCCCTTCATGGTCTCGGTAAAGCGAATACCGAGCACATCCTTGCTGTGCGACTCGGGCGGTACCGAGGGGAGCTGGTAGTCGATCGGCCAGCCATGCTGCTCGGCGATCAGGGCGCAGCTACGCTCGGCGAAGGCGGAGATGGTCAGCAACGGATTAACACCCAGCGAGCGCGGCATTACCGAACCATCGCAAACAAACAGCCCCGCATGGGTGTTGCTGCCGCTGTTACCGGAAAACACCTCACCGCGCTGATCCACCACCCCCTGCTCGGCAGACTCGCCCATGCAGCAGCCACCCAGTGGGTGCACGGTGATCAGGCTATGGTCGGTCAGCCTGTTCCAGATGGGGTTGGGAGTATAGGTGGCCCCAAGGGCCTTGGCCGCCTCCATCGCCCGGGCCTTGGCCCGGTAGTTGAACGGCTGGGTGCCCACACCGGGCCAGCGAATCACCAACTGGTCATCATCCAGCTCCATCACTCCACCGGCGTCATCGTGTGTCATGGTGAGGAAGGTTTGGGTGTG
>JBFFRO010000185.1:0-4254 GCA_041572995.1 Thiohalomonadaceae bacterium | reverse complement strand
GACAGGCCCATGGCCATGGCACACTCACGGGCCATGAAGCCGACCCGCTTACCGTGGCCTACCTCGTCCACGCCGACCAGGTCGAGGGCATCGGTCAGGGCATAGATCGCCTGACGCAGGTCGATATTTAAAGTCTGCGACTGTGTCTGATCACGACTTGGCGTCATAGGTCCTTACCATCCTCACACTCCCAAAACACTCATAGAATTCAGGCATAGTCGGCCAGTCTGACCGGTTGCCGTTTTGCCCCCCACTGCCCTGGCAACTCCTCAAACACCCCATCGCAGGGGGTGCCACAGCGTGTGCAATTCCCCTCCACATCCAGATTCCAGTCGGAAAGCACGTACCAATCACGACCGATGAGCCGCTGCCCACACTGGTGGCAGTAAGTGCTCTCCCCCGCCTTGTCGTGAATGTTGCCGGTGAAGGCGTAGCGCACACCACACTGCATGGCGATCTCACGGGCCCGGGTAAGGGTCGAAGGCGGGGTCGGCGGCACGTCCAGCATCTTATAGTCAGGATGGAAGGCGGTGAAGTGCATCGGCACCTCCGGCCCCAGCTCCTCGACCACCCACTCGCACATGGCACTGAGCTCCGCCTCCGAGTCATTGTGACCGGGGATCAACAGGGTGGTGGTCTCAATCCAGACATTCGTCTCGTGTTTAAGGTACTTGAGGGTGTCGAGAACCGGCTGCAGGTGACCACCGGTAAGCTTGTGATAGAAGCCCTCATCGAAGGCCTTCAGGTCGATGTTGGCCGCATCCATCCACTCGTAAAATTCGTTACGGGGCTCCTCGCAGACATAGCCGGAGGTGACCGCCACCGACTTGATGCCGTGCTCGCGACAGGCCTTGGCCACATCGATGGCATACTCGTGGAAGATGATGGGGTCGTTGTAGGTATAGGCCACTGAGCGGCAACCCAGTTCCTCGGCGGCACGGGCAATGGTTTCCGGGCTGGCGGCATCGGCCAGGGTATCGATCTCGCGCGACTTGGAGATATCCCAGTTCTGGCAGAAACGGCAGGCCAGGTTGCAGCCGGCGGTGCCAAAGCTCAGCACCGGGGTGCCGGGCAGGAAATGGTTAAGCGGCTTCTTCTCGATGGGGTCGATGCAGTAACCGCTGGAGCGGCCATAGGTGGTGAGGACGATGGCGCCGTTATGGTTACCGCGCACGAAACATAGGCCGCGCTGTCCCTCCTTGAGCTTGCAGTAGCGAGGGCAGAGGTCACACTGCACACGCCCATCATCAAGCGTGTGCCAATAACGGGTGGAGACCACGCTGGCCGGGTCGATCACATCCTGCTCGATATTTTCGCTCATACCCACTCCCCTCGTATCCAGCTATAACCTTAGCCCGTGCAGCGGCGCTGGAAAAGCACGATGCGCTATAGTTTCGCAAAAGGGGGTAGGCATGAGCATGATACGCGAACCGGCGGTGGCCGGACTGTTTTATGAAGGTGAGGCCAGCAGCCTGAGTGGGCAGGTGGATGGAATGCTGGCTGAGGCGCACACCAAGGCGCGCAGCGTGCCCCCCAAGGCCCTGATCGTCCCCCACGCCGGACACATCTACTCTGGCCCCATCGCCGCCAGCGCCTATGCCCTGCTGCGCGGCTGTGCCAAGAATATCCAGCGGGTGGTACTGCTTGGCCCCTCCCACCGGGTGGGCTTCATCGGTCTGGCCGACTCCGGGGCCCGCGCCTTCCGGACCCCTCTGGGCGATATCCCTCTGGATCGTGAGGCCATTAGCGCCATCGACGGACTGCCCCAGGTCCACCACCTGGAACAGGCCCACCAGCTGGAACACAGCCTGGAGGTCCAGCTGCCCTTCCTGCAGCGCCTGCTGGGTGAGTTCACGCTGGTACCCCTGGTGGTGGGCGACGCCGCCCCGGATGAGGTTGCCGAGGTACTGGAGCGGCTCTGGGGCGGCCCCGAGACCCTGATTGTCATCAGCACCGACCTCAGCCACTATCACCACTACGATGAGGCACAGCGACGCGATGGCGCCACCGCCGAGGCCATCACCGGCCTGCACCCGGAGGCGATCGGCTATGACGAGGCCTGCGGTCGCAACCCGCTCAATGGCCTGCTGAGCCTGGCGCGACAGCATGGTCTGCATATCGAACAGCTGGACCTGCGCAACTCGGGCGATACCGCCGGTGACCGTGATCGGGTTGTGGGCTATGGCGCCTTCGCCCTCTACGAGGATGGGGAGGCTAGCGATGTACGCCACTGAGGAGCGGGAGGCGCTACGCCAACTGGCCTTTGATTCCATTGAGCACGGCCTGCTCCACGGCACCCCCCTGGCGGTAAACCCAGATGACTACCCCGCTTCCCTGAACGAGCCGCGCGCCTGCTTTGTCACCCTGGAGCGCCACGCTCAGCTGCGCGGCTGTATCGGTTCACTACAAGCCTACCGACCGCTGATCGAGGATGTGGCTGATAATGCCTTTGCCGCCGCCTTTCGCGATCCGCGCTTTTCGCCCCTGACGGAACGCGAGCGGGAAGGGCTGGAGATGCACATCTCCGTGCTCAGCCCCGCCGAGCCCATGCGCTTTGACAGCGAGGCAGATCTGCTGGCACAACTGCGCCCCGGGGTCGACGGCCTGATCATGGAAGAGGGCCACCTCCGCGGTACCTTCCTGCCCTCGGTGTGGGAACAACTGCCCGAGCCCGAGCAGTTTCTGGCCCACCTCAAGCTCAAGGCGGGGTTGCCCAGTGACTACTGGTCCGAGACGCTCACGGTCTCGCACTACACCACGGAGATGTTTTAACGACGCGCCTTCTGGCAGCTGCCCAGTGAACCGGGCATGCAAAAGACCCCCTGGGCCCACACCGCGTTGTCCAGACGCGCACCGGTCATATCGGCACCGCGCAGGTCGGACTGACGCAGGTCGGCATAACTGAGGTCGGCACCGCGCAGGTTAGCGAGAGTCAGGTCGGCCCCCACCAGGTTGGCACCGTTGAGGTTGGCCTCACTAAGGTTGACCGCACGCAGGCTGGCCTGACTGAGATTGGCATAGGCGGCATCAGCCCGGCTGAGGTTGGCGGCACGCAGCACCGCGCGGCTAAGGTTGGTGCTGCGCAGGTTGGCACCGACCAGGTCGCTATTGGCAAAGTCGGTATCCATCAGCAGGCAGTCGCGCCAGTTGACCCCCGGGGCGGGCGCCGCCTTGCAGTTGGCCGCGTCCACCCCCTCGCCCTCGGGAATGATAAACGGCAACGCGCCGATAACCGCCACCAGCAACAACACCAGCAGATACTGGCCAGCACGCATCCACAGTGGCACCTGCTGGCGGAAGCGGCGCTCGTACTCCCCCTCCTCGTCCTCTACATGGATCTGGCGGCGCTTGACGAACTTGGCCGTGGCCTTGAGGTGGGCCCGGGCCTCCTCACGGCTCATCTCACCGTCGGCGGCGATGTTTTCTGGTTTGTCCGGGTTGATCTCGGCCACATCGCCTGCCCGCTGCCAGTGCTGCTTGTCGCTACTGACCTCATCGTGCTCACGGACACGCCCCAGTACCCGATAGCGCGCCAGCGCCTCTGTCGGGAAAGGCCCGCGAACCTCACCTCCGCGACGGATGTACCACTTCTTGGCCATGGCTCTTCTTCTTGTTCCGCGAATCGACGATTCATATCTTGCGTATACTGGCCGATAGTAAAGGAGAAGCCCCAGCGCAGACAAACCAGGCCATGAAGATCACCCCGCCCAGCACTCCCCCGCCAGCAACCGGCAGCAGCCCCGGCCTTGTGAGCAGAACCGTCGCTCCGGTCGACGTTGCGGCAAGCCTGCTGGCGCGCTTTAACCCAGGACAGAGCCTCACGGCAACGGTGGCGGGGCCCAATAGCAACGGCCTGCTGCCGCTCAACATCGACGGCAAGCTGCTGGAGGTGACCAGCACGCTGCAACTGATGGCGGGCATGCAGCTCAAGCTGCGCATCGACAAAGGGGCCAGCGGTGAGCTGCTGCTGCGCCTGCTGGAGCCGCCCCTGCCGGCCGAACGGCAACAGGCCCTGCGCCGTGATCTGCCACGCCAGAGCGAACTCAAACCTCTGTTCGGAGCGCTGGCCACCCTGGCCGTCGCGCCCCCGGCCACACCATCTAGCCCAGCCCCGACACAAAGCCCCAACCCGGCTACCCCCGATCTGGGTCAGCTGCTACATCGCGCCGCCCAAAGGCTGATGCAGAGCCTGCCCGAACCACGACAGCTGGCCGAACCCCGGGGAGTGAAGCAGGCGCTGCACGACTCCGGTCT
>JBFFRO010000184.1:0-4270 GCA_041572995.1 Thiohalomonadaceae bacterium | reverse complement strand
GAGGATGATGGTGGTGCCGGCGGCGTTGACCTTGCGCAGGTACTCCCACATGGAGCGGCGCAGTTCGATATCGACCCCGGCGGTGGGTTCGTCGAGGATCAGCAACTTCGGTTCGTGCATCAGCGCGCGGGCGATCATCAGCCGTCGCTTCATGCCGCCGGAGAGGCGGCGGGCCATGTCGCGGCGCTTCTCCCACAGCCCCAGGTCCTTGAGCGCCCTGTTGCAGCGTTCGCGCGCCAGCTTCGGCTCCACGCCGTAGAAACCGGCCTGGTTGAGGATGATCTCCTCCACCGGCTCGAACTGGTTGAAGTTGAACTCCTGCGGCACCAGGCCGATGAGGCGCTTGACCTCCATCGGCTCGCGGACCAGGTCGTGGCCGAACACCTCCACCGAGCCGCCGCTGGGATTGACCAGCTGGGTGATGATGCCGATGGTGGTGGACTTGCCGGCGCCGTTGGGGCCGAGCAGGGCGAAGAAGTCCCCCTCGGCCACTTCCAGGTCAATGCCCTTGAGGGCGGTGAAGCCGTTGCCGTAGGTCTTCTTCAGACCGTTGATGCGTAGCGCCCGGCTCATAGCTGAATCAGCTCCAGCTCCAGCTCGTCGGCTGCCCCCTTGAGGGTGTCGGGGGCGCCGATCACCGCGGTGGAGGCATTGCCGGTCAGGTAGCGCTCGGCCACCCGCTTCAGGTCCGCTTCGCGCACCTCCAGAATGCGGGCGCGCAGGCGCCGGCGCTGCTCCGGGGTACGCCCGTGCAGTGCGGCATGGAAGGTCTTCTTTGCCTCGCCCGCCGGCGAACCGGGCTTGTCGATGGCGCTGATCACCCCGAGGATGGCCTCCTCCAGCAGGCGCCACTCGTGCTTGTTCTCCAGCAACCAGGTGATGGAGGCGTCGAAGTCGGTCAGGGTCTCGGCAAGGCGCGGGTCACGGTAGGAGTAGAAGCGGAAGGCGCCGGAGTCGGAGTCGTAGCTGGCACCGCCGCCGTAGGCACCGCCCTGTTCGCGAATGGCGCGGTGCAGGAAGTTGTTGCGCAGGAAACCGCCCAGCACCATCAGCGCCGCGGCGTCCTCGTGCCCCACCGGGACGGTGGGGTAGGCGCGGGCACAGAAGTTCACCTGGCTGGAGGTGCTCCAGGCCTGCATTATCCGCTCCGGCTGGAAGCTCACGTCGTTCGCGGTAACGGCACCGCCGCTCGCGCCCCACAGGCCCGCCTGGGCGGCCAAGGCACTCTCGCGCAGCTCCTCCTCGCCGATCAGCAGCAGGCGGCGCGGGGCCTTGCGCAGGGCCTCCTGAATGGCGGCGAACTTACCGGCCAGGGCCTCAATGGCGTTATTGTCCTCTAGGCTTTCATCCAGTGACTTGAGCGACTGGATCCCGCGTAGCCCATGCCACTGCTGAAGGCGCTGGGCGGCTCGACTCATACCGGCAGCGGCAGCGGACATGGCCAGGGCGTGGCCGCGCTGGGTCACTCCCTGCTCCTGGTGCATGCGCTCCTGGGCCACCAGCTCGCGGATGCGCGGCAGTTCATCAAGGCGGGCGTTTTCGAAGCTCTCCTGTAGCAGCTGGCTGAGGGCGTCGCGATTGCGAGCCAGCGCCTTGCCGGAGAAGGTGAAGATAGCCCGGCCATCGTCCAGCCGATCCACGGCGCTGCGCTGGCTGACCCCAGCGCTAAGGCCGCCGGTGACCGCGGACTGCAGCGCCTGGGTGGCTAGGTAGTCACGCTCGCCGCTGCCCACCTCGGTGACGATGTCGGCGTAGAGCGGTACCAGCGCCAGCAGTTCGGGGGCCAGCTCCGGCAGGTCGATGATCAGCTGCTGGTAGAAGAGGCCATTGGTGCCGCGCGAGAACCACGTGCTGGGGGTGTCGCCGCCTATATCCTTGCCCTCGGGGATGGCTAGCTCGGTGGGCACATCCTCCAGCCCCACCTTGGGCAGCTGCTCCGGGTCGTCGCTGCTCTGCTGGCGCTCGGCCAGCTCGGCGGCGCGGGTGATCACCCGCTGCTTATCATCCTCGGACATGGCCGCCTTCATGGCAGCCAGGCGCGCCTTCTCTGCTGCCTCGCGTTCTGCGCTGAGGCCGGTATCGGGGCGCAGGGTGAGGCGCACCCGGTGCGGATTGTCGAGCAGGGCACGGGCCAGGGATTTAATGTAATCCGGCTTCTGGATGCGTTCACGCAGCTTCTCCAGGATGGGGTCGATATCAAGTACCTCGGCGGCGTCGGCGCCGTGCAGCACCGGGCCCAGGGCGTTGACCATCAGCTGCAGGCCGAAGGGGAAGCCATCGCCGCCCACCTCGCGCTGGTGTAGTTCCAGCTGGTGCAGCACTGCCTCGACCATCTCCTGTTCGACGCCGTTCTCGGCCACCTCGTGCAGGGTCTCGAGGATGAGTTGCTCCACTGCCTCGGCCGACTCCGGGTTGGAACCCTCAATACCGCAGGCGAAGAGCATTTCGCGGCTGGAGTCGGAGAGTCCGCAGAGCGGTGAGGGGGCGTTGCCCAATTCGGTGGTCTCCAGGGCATGACGCAGTGGCGAGGCGCCGTTGTCCAGCAGCACACCGGAGAGCAGGTGGGCCTCCAGTACCGCCTCCATGTCGGTGCTCTTGCCCAGCAGCCAACCGAGGACCACGTGGCTCTTGTTGTGGGTGTCGGTCTCGCCGTCCAGGGCGTAGCGCTCCTCGACCACGCGCGGGGCGCTGAAGCGCTGCTCGTCGGGGACGGCAATATCCAGCTGCAGCGGCTCGAAGCGGGTGAGGGCCAGCTCATCGAAGCGCGCCTGCTGCCCGGCGGCAGGCAGGTTGCCATAGGTGATAAACACCGCATTGGCCGGGTGGTAGTGGCGGGCGTGGAAGGCCTTCAGCTCATCGTAGCTCAGGTCCGGGATATGCTCCGGGTCGCCGCCGGAGTTGTGGTGATAGGTGATGGTGGGGAACACCTCGCGCCCCAGCACCTGCCAGAGGGTGGAGACCGGCGAGCTCATCGCCCCCTTCATCTCATTGAACACCACCCCCTTGAAGACCAGCTCTGCGTCGGGGTTGTCCGCCTCGGCGAACTCCACCCGGTGCCCCTCCTGCAGGAAGTCCAGCTCGTTGAGGCTGGGGAAGAAGACCGCGTCCAGGTAGACCTGCAGCAGGTTGTCGTAGTCCTTGAGGTTGCGGCTGGCGAAGGGGTAGGCGGTCCAGTCGGCGCTGGTGAAGGCGTTCATAAAGGTGTTGAGCGAGCGCCGGGTCATCATGAAAAAGGGGTCGCGCACCGGGAAGCGCTCGCTGCCGCACAGTGAGGTGTGCTCGAGGATGTGGGCCACACCGGTGGAGTCCTGCGGTACGGTGCGGAAGCCGACCATGAAGGCGTTCTGGTCGTCCTCGGCGGCCAGGTGGATGTGCAGGGCGCCGGTGCTGCGGTGGCGGTACTCCTGGACCTCTACG
Organism: Thiohalomonadaceae bacterium; assembly: GCA_041572995.1. Taxonomy (GTDB): domain Bacteria; phylum Pseudomonadota; class Gammaproteobacteria; order Thiohalomonadales; family Thiohalomonadaceae; genus JBFFSW01. The sequence continues at coordinate 853 of JBFFRO010000184.1, read as the reverse complement.
TTCAGCGAGGGGATGCGGCTGCTGCGCAGCCACTCGAAGGCGGCGTGGGCTTCGCTCATGGTGTTGGGGATTCCTTTTCTGGACGGCCTCTCTCCCACTTAAGGTGGGGATGGGCTCGCTAGTATACAAGGATGGGGCGCCGCTGTTGAATGCACCGCCCGCGGGCCTACAATGGGTTATGCCGCTCATTGATAGCCACTGCCACCTGGACCTGCCCGCCTTTGATGCCGATCGCCTCGAGGTCCTCCGGCGTGCCCGCGCCATCGGTGTGACGGAGCTGGTGGTCCCGGGGGTGAAGGCGGACGGGTGGGAGGGTGTTCGGACCCTTTGCCGCGATGAGCCGGGTCTCCACCCGGCGCTGGGGCTGCACCCGCTGTTTGCACATGACGAGGGGGATGTGCAGCGTCTGCGCACGGCGCTTGAGCACGAGCTCCCGGTGGCCATCGGCGAGATCGGCCTGGACTTCTACGACCCGGGGGCCGACCGGGTGGGGCAGCAGGCCCTGTTCGAGGCGCAGCTGGCCCTCGCCGCCGAGTATCGATTGCCGGTGATCCTGCACGTGCGCAAGGCCCACGATGCGGTGCTCGCCTGCCTGAAGCGTACCCCGGTGCGTGGTGGCATTGCCCACGCCTTTAACGGCTCCATGCAGCAGGCGAGGGGCTATATCGAACTGGGCTTCAAGATGGGTTTCGGCGGTATGCTCACCTATGAGCGTTCCAGCAAGCTGCGCCGTCTGGCGGCCGAGTTGCCGCTGGAGGCCATCGTCCTGGAGACCGACGCCCCGGACATGAGCCCTGTCGCCCACCATGGCGAGCGCAACAGCCCCGAGTACCTGCCGGAGGTCCTTACCGCG
>JBFFRO010000183.1:0-4271 GCA_041572995.1 Thiohalomonadaceae bacterium | reverse complement strand
CGGGCCGACGCCGCCGATATGGTCATGGTGCTCGTGGGTCACCAGCACCGCGTCGATATCGGCGGCCTGCAGGCCCAGGCGGCCGAGACGATACTCGGTCTCCTTGAGGGAGAAGCCGCAGTCGATCAGCAGGCGGGTGGCGCCGTGCTCAACGACAGTGGCATTACCACGACTGCCGCTGCCGAGCAGGGCGAAGCGCATGAGCCGTCTCAGCCGTTGAGCTGTTTGGCCAGCAGCTCCAACAGCGGCCGGGTCTGATCCTCGTCCATGGGGCGGTCCTGATCGTCGTAGAGGTAGATGAAGGTGCTCTCCTCACTCGCACGCAGCAGCTGCACGCGGCGCTTCACGCGCTTCTGATCGTCACCACCGCTGAACCAGTCTGTCCAGACGTCGTTACGCCGTTTTTTCAGCATACCGATAACGCTGATATGGAACAGCCCCTGGGAGCGGTCCCACTCCTCCACCACCACACCAATGGCATCAAGGGCAATGCGGGTGTGGCGCCAGGCACGAGCGAAGCCTTCATCGACACTCACGCGCAGCCCCTCCATACCCTCTTCTACCCGAGCCCGCTCTACCTTATTCGGCTCAGCCTCGGCCACTGAGGCCTCCTCTGCCGCGAGCTCCGATGGTGGCGGCAGAACCAGCAAGCCGGCACTATCGCTGGTGGCAAGCTGATCCACTTCGCGGGGCATATCCATGGCGCTACGGGTATCCGGGGCGCTCAGGCCGGGCGGGAGCCTCAGTTCGGGAGAGCGGGTGATATCGCCGTAATTGACCTCACGTTCCGGTGCCCCGCTGCTACAGGCGGCCAGCAGCAGGCAAAGCAGAGGCGTAATGAGGTGCTGAGTGGTACGGGTGGTGTTGCTCAAGGTCAAACCTCTTCAGGGAGGGTTAAAGCACACCGCCCTGCTGCAGGGCCTGACGCACGGTATCGTGGTACTGGGCCGAGAGCGGGGTCAGTGGCAGACGGATTCCCGCCGGGATCAGGCCCATCTCGTACAGGGCCCACTTCACCGGAATGGGGTTAGCCTCGACGAACATCTTCTGGTGGATGGGCATCAGCTTGTCGTTGCTCGCCTCGGCAGCGGCGAAATCACCGGCCAGGGCCGCAGCACACATCTCGTGCATCGCTCTGGGGGCGACATTGGCGGTTACCGAGATACCACCCTTGCCGCCGAGGCGCATCAGCTCCAGGGTGGTGGCATCATCACCGCTAAAGACATCCAGTTGGTCACCACAGCGCTCGATCAGTTCCCGGCCACGGACCATATCGCCGGTGGCGTCCTTGATACCGACGATATTGGGGATGGTGGCCAGACGGGCCACGGTGTCGTTACTCATGTCCACCGCGGTACGCCCCGGCACGTTGTAGAGGATCTGTGGGATCGCCACCGCCTCGGCCACCGCCTTGAAGTGGAGGTAGAGCCCCTCCTGGGTCGGCTTGTTGTAGTAAGGGGTAACCAGCAGGCAGGCGTCGGCGCCGGCACGCATGGCGCAGCGCGTCAGGTCAATGGCCTCGCGGGTGTTGTTGGCGCCGGTACCGGCGATCACCGGGATCCGCCCTGCAGCCATCTCCACCGCGGTGGCAATCAGCTTGCAATGCTCTTCCTCGCTGAGGGTGGCCGATTCACCGGTGGTGCCAGCGATGACCAGCGCATCGGTACCGTTCTCGATGTGATACTCGATCAACCCGCGTAGCGAGTTCTCATCGACCGAGCCATCCTCATGCATCGGCGTAACCAGGGCCACCATGCTGCCGTGAAACATGCCTTGCTCCCGCAGGAAAAATCAAACCGCCAATGGTACTTGGGCGAACCATGCGGAATCAAGCATTAGCGGGCCATTCGGGCCCCCTCATCGCCACTGCACGAGGGCCTGAGTTTGGTGATAGACTCGGAGCAAAGCCCACCGCAGAAGAGCGCAACGTATGTCCCAGCAGCAACCCGCCACCCAGTTCCTCGTCATCTCCGCACTGGGACGCGACCGCCCCGGCATCATCAGCCAGCTGACCCAGCCCATCGGCGAGGCCGGGGGTAACATCCTCGACAGCCGCATGACCATCCTCGGTGGTGAGTTCGCGGTACTGATGCTGGTGGAAGGGGGCTGGGACGCCCTGGCCAAGCTGGAGGCGATGCTGCCGAAACTCGAGGAGAAACTGGACCTGACCCTCGGCGCCAAGCGCACCGAGGGACGTAGCCGTAGCGAGGGCCTGCCCTACGCGGTCAATGTCATCGCCCTGGACAACCCCGGTATCGTCAACCGACTGACCGGCTTTTTCTCCGCCCGCAACATCAACATCCAGGACCTCTACACCGACAGCTACCGCGCCCCGCACACCGGCACGCCGATGTTCTCGGCCAACATGACGGTGCACATCCCGCCGGATGTACACATCGCCCGCCTGCGTGACGAGTTCCTGGACTTCTGCGACGGCCTCAATCTCGACGCGGTACTGGAACCGGTCAAGGGGTGACCCCATATAAGGTCGATACCCTTTCAAAAGCGATTAGGAGCATGACACGATGAGCACGATCAGCGTCGGCAGCAAGGTCCCCGATTTCGAACGCCCCGCCACCGGCGAGCAGAGCATCAGCCTCAAAGGGCTCAAGGGCAAGAACGTGGTGCTCTACTTCTACCCCAAGGACTCCACTCCCGGCTGCACCACCGAGGGCCAGAACTTCCGCGACCTCTACGCCGAATTCCAGAAACTCGACACCGAGATCCTGGGCGTCTCCCGCGACACCCTTCGCCGCCACGAGAACTTCAAGACCAAGCAGGAATTCCCCTTCGAACTCCTCTCCGACGAGGATGAGAGCCTGTGCAACCTCTTCGATGTCATTAAAGAGAAAAAGCTCTACGGTAAGGTCCATATGGGCATCGAGCGCTCTACCTTCCTCATCGACAAAAAGGGCGTGCTGCGTCAGGAATGGCGCAAGGTGAAGGTCAAAGGCCATGTCGATGAGGTGCTCGAGGCCGTTAAGGAACTCTAACCCCATAACCCAAAAGGGAGCGTTGCCCATGACCCCGACCCCCGGCGCCAAACGCCTGTTCGTGCTCGACACCAACGTGCTGATGCACGACCCCTCGGCGATGTTTCACTTCCAGGAGCACGATATCTACGTGCCCATGGTGGTGCTGGAGGAGCTGGACAACCACAAAAAGGGGCACTCGGAGGTGGCGCGCAATGCCCGCCAGGCCAGCCGCTTTATAGACGAGCTGATGGTCGGGCTCACCCCCACCGAGATCGAGCAGGGGCTGCCGCTAAGTGAGAGCGAATATGCCGCCGCCGGCATCGGCCCCAGTGGCCGCCTCTACCTACAGACCGAGATCATGGAGGCCAAACTGCCCACCTCCCTGCCCGGCAACAAATCCGACAACTCCATCCTCGGCACCGCCCTAGCACTGCTGCAGCAGCACCCGGAACTGACCGTCACCCTGGTCTCCAAAGACACCAACATGCGCATTAAGGCGGCGGTGCTCGGCATCCACGCCGAGGACTACCGCAACGACCAGGTGCTGGACGATGTGAACCTGCTCTACGGCGGCAGTGTGCAGCTGGCCCCCGACTTCTGGGAGAGCCACGGCAAGGAGATGGAATCATGGCAGGAGGCGGGCCACACCTTCTACCGCCTGCACGGCCCCGACCTGACCGACTGGTACCCCAACCAGTTCCTGCGCCTGGATGGAGAAGAGGGCTTCGAGGCGGTGGTGCGCAGCGTTGAGGGCGAGGAGGCAGTGATCGAGACGGTGCGCGACTTCCGCCACGCCAATCACAGCGTCTGGGGCATCACCGCCCGTAACCCCGAGCAGAACTTCGCCCTCAACCTGCTGATGGACCCGGAGATCGACTTCGTCACCCTGGTCGGCCAGGCGGGCACCGGTAAGACCCTGCTGGCACTGGCCGCCGGCCTCACCCAAACCCTGGACCAGAACCGCTACTCGGAGATTGTGGTCACCCGTGTCACCGTCTCGGTGGGCGAAGATATCGGTTTTCTCCCCGGCACCGAGGAGGAGAAGATGACCCCGTGGATGGGCGCGCTGATGGACAACCTGGAGGTGCTTACCCAGTCCGAGCACAACAGCGAGTGGGAACGCGCCGCCACTCAGGAACTGCTCAACAAGCGTATCAAGATCCGCTCACTCAACTTCATGCGCGGGCGCACCTTCCTCAACAAGTACATCATCATCGACGAGGCCCAGAACCTCACCTCGAAACAAATGAAGACCCTGGTCACCCGCGCCGGCCCCGGCACCAAGGTGATCTGCCT